>JBATPF010000220.1:0-2907 GCA_049291355.1 Giesbergeria sp. | reverse complement strand
GTCCAGCGTGAGTACTTCTTGCGTTGGCCCGAACTGCGTGAGCAGCCAGCAGGCGTCTTCTACGCGGCCCGCCTGGACCAAGGTGTCCAAGGCTTCCTGGTAACCGCTGCCGTCCTGCACGTTGCGGCTGAACCAGCGGAAACCGTTGGCGCAGGGGTTTTTCGACCGCAGAAACTGCCGGGTGAACTCCATGCCTGCCGCGCTGCCGTTCAAGGCGGCGGGGGCAGACGTTTTTGCTGATGCGGGGCGGATGGACGTTGGCCCATCGGTAGCGAGGTCGGGTGGCATGGCCATCTCCTGAAGAGAGCGGCCCGGTGTGCCCCAGATCAGACTGAGGGGTCGGCCGCCATCGCGCGGGGAGGGTGCCCGGCGATGGAGGATTTGCGCGTGGAAAAGAGGGGAAGTGCGAATCGCCGGGCGAGGGAATGTGCGACCGGTTGGTACGGCCAGATCTCGCGTCCCGCCACGCCCGCGCAGGGCAGCGCGCTGCGGCAGCAGCGGACTGGAGTGGGGAGCGCGGGGTGCGAAGGCATGGCGGACGATGGTACCAGCGCCTGCCAATCTGGCGCTCGCGGTGGGCTATTCCATTTCTCAATCAAACGATTGCTTTGTCGGCTTCGCTTGGTCAGTACGCCTGTACCGTCTGCGCTTCGTCTTCGCGTACTCGATTGATTGAGAAATCGAATTACTCACTGCGGCAGCACGTTCAGCGCAGCGTCCATCGCCTGCTCTTTGCTGCCCGCCGGGCACGGCTGGTCGGTGTACACGGTGCGGTTGCCCTGCACGCACTTGCGCGGTAGTGCGGTCGGGGCCGAGGCACCCGCCCCAGGCGCCTGGGCATTGGCTGGGGCGCGGGGATGGCCTGGCGGCGGGGCTGGACGGGTGAGCATCCGCCAGGTCTGCTTGGCCCATGGCCCGGCCAGTGGCGTCCAGCGCTCGGCCGTCCACCACGCAGCAGCAGCGGCCGCGACGGCGACCACGGCCAGCACTGTCCAGAACGTGCGTTCGCGCGGGCTGCGCATGCCAGTGCCGCCCGCTTAGCCGCCCAGGTGCGGGCCGAGCAGGCCCGCGAGTTCGAACATGCCGGCGCTGTCCTTGCCAAACACGGCGCGCAGTTTGTCGTCGGCGACGATGGTGCGCTTGTCCTTGGGGTCTTGCAGGTTCTGCGCCTTGATGTATTCCCACAGCTTTTTCACGGCGGCGGGGCGGGCCACCGGCTCGCTGCCGATGACCGCAGCAAGCGCAGCGCTGGGCGCTTTGCCGGCGGCGGGTTTGCGCGCTGCGGCGGTTTTCGTCGCTGCCTTTTTGGCCGGGGCTTTCTTGGCGGCGGCTGGTTTTTTAAGGTCTTTTAGGCCTCCAGCGCTTGTCCTGCTTGCGCTAGCAGCTATTGTTTTGGTAGTTCCACCGGCGGCAGGCTTGCGCGGTGGGAACTTGCTTGGGGCAAATTCAAAGTTCACCTTGCCGGCCTCGGCATCCCACGCCAGATGCGCTTTGAAGGCGCGGCGGGTGCGCATGCTGACGAACTTGTCGAGCAGGTCGGTCTTGCCCGTGGCGAGCAGCTTTTCCATCTGCGCGCGCTCCACCGGCTGCTGCAGGATGATTTTGCCGCTCTTGAAGGTGCAGCTGGGCACGGGCTGCGCCGCGGTGGGGACCGATTTGGCGCACACGTAGTTGCTGCCGTGCTCGTGCACTTCGGAGCCGCAGATCGGGCAGGCACCGAGCGCCGGGTCGCTGAACTCCACCAGCTCGCCAGTTTCCTCGGCCTTGTCGTCGCCGAAGTCAAATTCGAGCTTGTAGTTGTGCGCTTCGTCGTCGTACTTGAGCACGATCTCGGACGTGAACGGCCAGCCAGCCTTGGAGCGAAAGCCCTCGAGCGGGCCGATCTTGCGTTCGCTCAGCAATTGCTCGGCCTCTTGCGGTTCGAAGGTGCGGCCGGCAGGCGACTTGCCAAACGAGAAGCCGCAGGGCTCCCCGCCGGCTTGCCCGGTGGCGCCTGATGCAGCGGGCTTGCCCACGCACGCGTAACGGCGGTAGTTTTCCTTCACCACGCCGCCGCAGTTGGGGCAGGGCGCCACCAGCGTGGCGTAGTCGCCGGGGATGGTGTCGCGGTCGTACTCCTTGGCCTTCTTCACCATGCGCTCGGTCATGGCGGCGATTTCCTGCATGAAGGTGGCGCGCGGCAGCAGGCCCTTTTCCATTTGCGCGAGCTTGTATTCCCATTCGCCGGTGAGGTCGGCGCGGGCCAGCTCCTTCACGTCCAGGCCGCGCAGCAGCGTCATGAGCTGGAAGGCCTTGGCGGTGGGGATCAGCTCGCGGCCGTCGCGCAGCATGTACTTTTCAGCCAGCAGGCCTTCGATGGTGGCTGCGCGCGTGGCAGGCGTGCCCAGGCCTTTTTCCTGCATGGCTTCGCGCATGTCTTCGTCTTCCACCTGCTTGCCGGCGCTTTCCATGGCGCCCAGCAGCGTGGCCTCCGAATACCGCGCGGGGGGTTTGGTTTTGAGACCCTTGGCGTCCACTTCGCTTGCCAGGGGTTTTTCGCCCGGCTGCACCGGCACCAGGTTCTGGCCTTTGTCGCCTTCTTTGGCGTCCTGCACTTCGTCGGCGGCTTCCTTGCCGTAGATGGCCAGCCAGCCGGGTTTGACCAGCACCTTGCCTTCGGTTTTGAAGTGGAAGGCGTCGCCGGCTTTTTCTACCTTGCTGATACGCGTCGTCACCAGGTATTCCGCGCTGGGGAAAAACACCGCCAGGAAGCGGCGCACCACCAGGTCGTACAGCTTTTGCTCGGCTTCGGACAAACCGCTGGGCGCCTGCAGCGTAGGGATGATGGCGAAGTGATCGCTCACCTTGGCGTTGTCGAAGATGCGTTTGTTGGGCCAAACGTAGTTGCCCTCGATAGCGGTGCGGGCG
>JBATPF010000219.1:0-25609 GCA_049291355.1 Giesbergeria sp. | reverse complement strand
CCTCAAGGGCGAGCCCGGCACGGCCAAGCGCGTCGCCTGGTGCCCGCCGCTGCCGCTGGACGACGTCAAAGCCGTGGGCCGCGCGCTGGGCTGCTCGGTGAACGATGTGCTGCTGTCCTGCGTGGCCGGCGCCATCGGCGGCTACTTGCGCGACCTTGGCGACGACACCACGGGCAAAGAAATTCGCGCCATGATTCCGGTCAACCTGCGCCCCATGGAAGAGGCCTGGAAGCTGGGCAACCACTTTGGCCTGGCGCCGCTGGTGCTACCCATTGGCATGGAAAACCCCATCGAGCGCATCTACGAAGTGCGCCACCGCATGGCGGCGCTCAAGGGCAGCACCCAGCCGCTGCTGGCCTTCGGCCTGCTGGCCGTGGCCGGGATGATGGTCAAACCCGCACAGGATGCGCTCTTGAACCTGTTTGGTCGCAAGACCACCGCCGTGATGACCAACGTGCCCGGCCCGCGCGAGCCACTCACCATTTGCGGCGCGCGCGTCACGCAGTGCATGTTCTGGGTGCCGCAGACGGGCAGCGTGGGCTTGGGCGTCTCTATCTTGAGCTACGGCGGCGGCGTGCAGTTTGGCGTCATCACCGACACCGTGCTGTGCCCCGAGCCGCAGCGCATCATTGACGCCTTTGCGCCGGAGTTTGAAACGCTCTCTATGCTCACGTTGATGCTGCCGTGGGGCAAGGACGACGATTGATTTGCTTCTTATTTGATAGCATAAAACGTTTATGCAGCAAGCGCTAGGGCCTTAAAACACTAAGAATTCAAGCCCTGCGCCGCCTGAAACAGCGCCTGCCGCGCCTGGCTGATGACCTGGCCGCGCCAGGCATCGGTGTCGGTGTAGAACGCAGCCAACATGTCGGCCTTGATCTGCGCGGCCTGCTCAGCGGGTGCTTCGGGGTGTTGGTGCAGCCAGTGTTCGGCGCGCAGGGCCTGCAGCATCTGCAGGATCGGCAGCGTGCCGTATTCCAGCGCGATGCCGGTGTACTCAGCCTGCGGGCATTCGTCGTAGATGGCGGTCCACATCAAACCGGTGAGCAAGGCCGAGGTCGATGTGCCATCGTAGAAGGACGTGATCGGCGTCGCGCCATCAGGGTTCCACCAGGCGCGCGCGCGGGCCATGGCCTTCGAGTCGTCGCGGCCGGCGTAAATGCGCTCGCCCAAGCCGCTCTCGCCCAGGCCGGTGTGCAGATCTATCCACGCAATGCGCCGGGCGGCGCTGCCGTGCGCGCGCAGCACGCTGCGCAGGGTGAGGTTGCTCCAGGTGGGTGCTTGCCCCCCATAGAACATGCCGCCTTCAAATTCGTATTGCCCGCCAGAGACCGCCGCCTGCCAAGCCGCCTCGCCTTTGGTGGCGAGGTAGTGCTGTACTGCCGCCTGGTTCTCTGCATTGGGCGGCCACTCCTGGGGCAGCAGCAGCGGCGCAATCTCGCGGTAGCCTGCGTTCACGGGCAGGGGGTTGCTGAAATCCTGGAAGTTGCGGTTCAGGTCCACGTTCTCATGCGTGGTGCGGCGCAGGTGCGAAAAACCATAGGGATTGAGTGCGTGCACATAGAGCACGACCACTCCGGCTGCGCGTGCCTGCTCGCGCCATGCATCGTCGTGCAGCGCAAACACCTGCACGCCACTGCCGCAATAGCCTTCCACGCCATGGCAGGCGCTGCTGACGATGAGCAGTTTCTCGGCGTCCGCAGGGCCATCGCGCGCCACGTCCATGGCAAGCGCCTCGCCGTCGCGCCCCGCCAGCGGATGCGCATGCGATTCGATCGCTAAACCGCCTGCAGCGGCCGCTTCCAGAAACTGCACCCGGGCGCGGGCATAGCTGGAGGCAAAGGCTTGGTCGACGCCGATCATCGCGGCCCCTTTACACGCCAGCCGGCGAGGCAGCCAGCCATTGCTCGGTCAAGCGAACCCAGTAGGTGGCGCCCAGCGGAATCAAATCGTCATTGAAGTCGTAGCTGGCGTTGTGCAGCGTGCACGGCCCTTCGCCGTGGCCATGCATGCGGTGCGCGCCTTCGCCGTTGGCGATAAAGCAGTAGGCGCCGGGGCGCACTTGCAACATGTAGGCAAAGTCTTCGGCACCCATGGTGGGCTCTTGCGCCAGCACATTGGCTTCGCCCACGATGCCCTGCATCACGCGGCGCGCAAACTCGGCTTCCGGGGCGGAATTGACAGTGGGCGGGTAGTTCCGCACGAACTCAAATTCACATGTGGCTTGGTGCGCCGCGCAGGTGTGCTCGGCCACTTCGCGCATCCGCGCTTCGATCAGATCGAGCACCTCCAGCGTGAAGGTGCGCACCGTGCCTTGCAACTCGCAGCTCTCGGGCACCACGTTGGTGGCCTCGCCGGTGTGGATCATGGTCACGCTGATGACGCCCGCATCCACCGGCTTCTTGTTGCGGCTGATGATCGTCTGGAAGGCCTGCACCATCTGGCAGGCGATCGGCACTGGGTCGATCGTGGTGTGCGGCAGAGCGGCGTGGCCGCCTTTGCCGTGAATGGTGATTTTGAACTCGTTGGACGACGCCATCACCGGGCCGGGGCTCACGGCGAACTGGCCCACCGACATGCCGGGCCAGTTGTGCATGCCGAACACGGCCTGCATGTCGAACTGGGTGAAGAGGCCGTCGTTGATCATCTCGCGCGCGCCGCCACCGCCCTCTTCGGCCGGCTGGAAGATCAGGTAGACCGTGCCGTCGAAATTGCGCTCCTTGGCAAAGTGCTGGGCGGCTGCGAGCAGCATGGCGGTATGGCCGTCGTGGCCACAGGCGTGCATCTTGCCGGCGTGTTGGCTTTTGTGTTCGAACGCGTTGTGCTCCTGCATGGGCAGGGCGTCCATGTCGGCGCGCAGACCAATGGCGCGGCCGCAGGCGCCGCCATCGCGCCCGTGCACGATGCCGACGACGCCGGTGGTCCCCATCCCACGGCGGATGGGGATGCCCCATTCCGTGAGCTTGCTGGCCACCAGATCGGCCGTGCGCACTTCCTCGAAGCACAATTCCGGGTGGGCGTGGATGTCACGGCGCAGGCTGGCAATGGCTGCGGCCTGGGTAACGAGGGAGTCGATGACTTGCATGGGCGGTACTTCCTTCTCCGCAACAGTCTACCTAGCCTGGCGCGGCAGGTAGGCGCAGCACAAATTCCGCCCCGCCTTGTGGGTGGTTATGCGCGGTCAGCCTCCCCCCGTGGCGCTCCACGATGCCGTAGCTGATGGACAGTCCCAGGCCGGTGCCCTTGCCTACCGGCTTGGTGGTGAAGAAAGGCTCAAAGATGCTGGACAAATCTTCTCGGGCGATACCCGGCCCGTTGTCGTGCAAGGAAATCACCACCCAGCCAGGCTCGGGGCGGACCACTATGCGCAGCACGGGAAGCACACCCGGCCGGGCGCTGGCGGCATCGCAGGCGTTCTGGATCAGGTTCATCAACACTTGCAAAAGTTGTCCTGAATGGCCCAGAACGGTGCATCCGGGGCAGCTCTGGAACTGGACGTCGAAGTCCAGGTCCAGGCCCCTCTTTACCCAGTGAATGGCGCGCTCTATCACGGTATCAATGGCCACCGATTCCCGTTCCTCGCGGTCCAGCGCTGAAAAGCGCTTGAGTCCGTCCACGATGCTCGCCGTGCGCTGCGCCCCCTCAATGGTGCCGTCCATCAACGAAGGCAGGTCGCTCAGGATGTGCTCAATGCGCAGCTTCTTCGACAAGGCACTCAGTGCCGGATGCTCGGCAAGTGCCGCTTCGGCATGCACGGCATCGAGGTACTGGCGCAAGCGCAGGGTGTAGCGATCGAGCGCGTGCACGTTGCCCAGCACAAAGCTGATCGGGTTGTTCAGTTCGTGCGCCACACCCGCCACCAGCCGCCCAAGCGAAGACATTTTCTCAGCATGAAGCAGTTGCTGCTGCGTGCGCTTGAGTGCCTCGTGCGCTTCATGCAACTGGCGGTAAGCGCGTTTGATCTCTGCCATGGGGCGGCCCACAAACACAAATCCAATGCAGCGCTTGCGGCCGTCGTAGCGCGGCGTGGCGGTAAAGTCCACCGGCACCGCCTGCCCGGCAGCATCGCGCAGCATGAGCTCTACGCTGTGCCCCTGCCGCAGGGTGATGGCGCGATGCATCATGTCGTGCAGGGCGGCAATGCCCGGTGCGTCATACAGCAACCCGTCCATGGGCACGCCCAACAGCGCCTCTTCGGCATTGCCCACCAGCTCGCACAGCGCCTGGTTGGTCTGCTCGATCCGGCCTTGGGCATCGGCGGCCACCAAGACATCCGACATGGACGACAGCAGTCCGTAGATGAACTGCTGCGAGGCTTCCAGCTCCGTATTTTTCTGCTCCAGCGCCACCTCATCGCGCAACAGCTGTGAGTACACCTCGTCCATTTTGTGAATGACATCCATCCAGGTGTCGTCGCTCACGCCAGCGGGCACAGGCGCTGGGCGGGGCGGTTCAGGGGCGGCCATGTCGGTCGTCCTCTTCAATGCACCGTGCACACCATGCACGGATCGAAGGACCGCACGATGTGCTGCACCGCCACCGGCGACTTGTCGCCGTCCTGCACCAAGGCGCCCACCAGGGCAGCCTCCAGCGCTCCGGGAACGCCCTGGCGGTCACGCGGCGAGAAGTTCCAGCTGGTGGGTGCAATGATCTGGTAGTTGGCGATGCGCCCGTCCCGGATCGACATCCAATGCCCCAGACTGCCCCGCGCGGCCTCGCACAGGCCCACGGCGTCGGCCTCGTCGGGCAAATGGGTCTCCTCGCAGCAGGGTGCCCCGGGCACGATGGCACGCAGGCACTGCTCGGCCAGCAGGACGAGTTGCGCCAACTCCATGGAGCGGGCCAGAACCCGCGTCAACACATTGCCTCGACCCTGTTGCCAAAGCGATCGCAGCAGGGGCTGTCCCTGGGCCAGTTGCCGGGCCAGAGCGCCGGTCTCCAGCACACGGCCCTGCAGGCGCGGGGCTTTGTTCCAGGTGTAGGCGCCCGGCTTGCCGACATCCGGCTGCGTCAGGCCCTGCGACGGGTGCAATGCCCCGGCGCCTTCTGCCAGCCAGGCATGGCAGGCGTCTTCTGCAATGTGTGCCATGTTTACCGGTTGCACTTGGGACCCGTCCCAGGTGCCCGGCGCCAGGGAAAAGCGTCCGCTGGGGTCGGCAAATCCGCCGTAGCTCAGGGTCAGGTCTGGGCCCCGTCCCAGGGCATCGAGCCCAAGGTCTGCAGCGATGCGCAAAAAAAGCCGCAGGTCACTGCACTCCAGGTCGCCCTCCTGCCATTGCGCCAGCGCGTCTGCGCCTTTCCAGGCCACCTCCTCCAGCGGCACACCGTACAGCACGCGCTCCAGAAAACCACGCATCTCGGCAATGCGAGCCCCCAGACGGTGCCGCTCAGGCGCCGCCAGGTTGCGGGTGCTGCCGCCAGGCACGATGGACTGGGTGTGCGGCCATTTGCCGCCCAGCGTCCCCATGATTTGCATCCAACGCTGGCGCACAGCCAGCGCCTCGCGTGCATGCGTACCCGACAACGCCGAAAAGCGTTGCACAGCCTGGGCATGCCAGGGTCGCCCGGCATACTCCGCACGCGTGAAGTCAGGCATGAAAAACAGGTAGAAATGTGTCAGGTGGTCGGCCGCGTTCTCGCAGGCCAGCATCAGATTGGTCAGCCACACGCCGTTGGGCGGCGCCTGCACGCCGCAGGCCGCCGCCAGTGCCCGTGCCGCCGCCACCGACTGCGTGACCGAGCAGATACCGCAGATGCGCGGCACATACACCAAGGCATCCAAAGGGTGCTTGCCCTGCAAAATTTGCTCAAAACCACGGTACATGGGAGCATTTACCCAGGCATCCTGCACACGTCCGTTCTGCACCTCAAGGCGAACCTCCAGATCACCCTCCACCCGGTTGAAGGGGCCAACGAGGAGGCGGCTCATTTCAGGCGCGTCTTTCGAATCATGGGGGCCACGACGACGTGGTCCGCCGTGGAGTTCTGCTTTACGCGGCGGGGCGTAGCCGACTTGGACTGCGAGGCCAGCGCGACAAACCAGGCCTTGTGCATGTCGGTGGGCAGACCGATCGGGATGCCCGCCACCTTGGGCGTCTGGTGAAAGGGATGGCCAGGCTCCTCGAAACCTGGCTCGGTGCAGCTGATGCAGGCATAACCGCCGCGCGCACACGAACCTTCACCGTTCCAAAGCCGGATGTTGCAGTCCGCGTGCGCCTGCGTGCCCTTGCAGCCCATGTGCTCCATGAGACAGCCCAGGTCGGAGGGTTTTTCGGCGCTCGCCTTGTATTCATAAAACTCGTTGCGTGCGCAGCCATGGTGCGCAAGCTGGTCGCAATAGGCACGTGGGCGGCCAAGCGCGTCGAGCTGGTCGGTGGCCAGAGGTTGCGTGCCGTCAGTCAGCGCAGCCAGCGTCTCCAGCACCCAGCCCGGATGCGTGGGGCAGCCCGCCACATTGACCACAGGCAATCCACCAGCGCTGCGCCATGCTGCGCCCAGTAGGCCGCCCGCCTGGTCCCCCTCGTACTGCAAACCACAGGCATCGGTGGGGTTGCAGCCGGCGGCACTGATGCCACCAAAGGCCGCGCAACTGCCCACCGCCATCACCTGGTGCGCCACAGCACTCAGCTGCCGCACCCAGTGCATCATTGGCTCCTGCGTTCCCGCCAGCAAATGGAAGCGACCCGTACCTTCAGGACCGCGCAGCACAGCACCTTCGATGCACAGCACATGCAGGGGCGTGCGCCCAGTCAGGCAGTCGTGCATCACTTCCAGCATCTCGTGCCCGCTTTCCAGAGACAGCGAGGGATGCCACAGCAAATGGATGCCAACCTGGCGCAATTGCGCTGCGAAGTCGGCGGTGTCGGCGCACAGAAGCGACATGCTGCAACCACCGCAGCCGCCGGACTGCAGCCACAGCAGATTCAATGGCTGTTCATGCATCGCCCGGCCCCCCCCAGGCCAAAGCGGCCAAGCTTCTGGCGCAGCCCCACCCGCGAGAGGCCCAGCTCCTTGGCTGCGTGGGTCTTGTTCCAGCAGTGGCGCAGCAGTGTTTCTCGCAGGATGACTGCCTCGATGGCATCCAAGCGCTCCTGCAAGCTGCCGCACTGCGGCAGGGCACCCCCAGACCGCGCAGCCGCGCTGACACCGGGTTGCCCATGGAGCACTCGGCGCGAGAACGCAGCCGCCGACACCGTGGATCCGTCCGACAGCGCCACGGCGCGGTAAATTTCGTTCTTGAGCTCCCGAATATTGCCGGGCCAAGGGTAGGCCAGCAGGTTGCCACGTACCTCTGGCGCAAAGCGCAGCTCCACTCGGCCCAGTTCCTGGCCGGCCTGCGCCAGCAGCATGTCGGCAATCGGCAGCACATCGGCGCTGCGCTCGCGCAAGGGCGGCACCGAGAAGGTCATGCTGGCGATGCGGTAGTACAAATCTTCGCGAAAACGCCCGGAACGTACGTCCTGTTCCAGGTCGCGGTGCGTGGCGGCGATCACGCGCACATTCACCACGATCGACCGACTTGCACCCACAGGGCGCACCTCCCCCTCCTGCAGCACGCGCAAGAGCTTGACCTGGAATGCGGCCGAAGTGTCTCCAATTTCATCGAGGAAAATGGTGCCGCCGTCGGCACGCTGGAACAGGCCCACATGGTCCTCGAAGGCTCCCGTGAAAGAACCACGCTTGTGACCGAACAGCTCGGATTCCAGCAGCGTATCCGACATGGCGGCACAGTTCTCCAGCACGAAGGCGCGTTCTGCGCGTGGGCTGGCGTAGTGGATAGCGCGCGCCAGCAGCTCTTTGCCGGTCCCCGACTCGCCCGTAACCAACACCGCCAGGTCGTAGCGCGCCACGCGCGCCGCCACCTCGCACACCGCATCGAGCGGGCTGCCTGGTGCGCGCACCAGACGATCGAAATCAAATGCGGCCCGCGCTGAAGCCAGGGATGCGCTGGAGCGCTGGCGCAGCACTGGCGTACTGGTCCGCAGTTCGAGGTTCAGCCGCTGGGTTTGCATCTGCAGGCTGCGCGCCTCGGCCGCACGCGCCACGGTGGACAACAGGTGCTCGGGCACCCAGGGCTTGAGGAGGTACTGGTAGATGCCCGCATCGTTGATGCCGGCAATGATGTCCTGCGAATCGGTATAGCCCGAAATGATGATGCGCACCGTGTCCGGCCAGAGCTCGCGCACCTCCTTCAAAAACTTCACGCCGCTGGTGCCCGGCATGCGCTGGTCGCACAGGATCACACTGACTTCGTGGCGTTCAAGCAGGCCGCGCGCTTCATCGGCACTGGTGGCGGTGAGCATGCGAAACTCTTCTTCGAGGTTGCGGCGGATGGCATCGAGCGAGCGCGTCTCATCGTCCACCACCAGGACCAATGGCTGCATGTCGTGCGGTACGGCGCAATCCCTGGTGTTCATGCGAAAGTCGGCACCAATGCACGGTGCGGCGCCAAATGGCGCGGCGTCCAGGCATGGGGCTTGCGGTAAACAAAGTGGTGCCGCGCTACGTGGTAGCTGGGGTCAAATCCGTAGAAATTGCGCTGCATGCGTTGCAACTCCTCCTCACGGTAGAGGGCCAATGGTTTGCGCTCTTCGTCGTCAGCGCGGCGCAGCGCCTTGTCCCGCAGACGCTCTGCGAGATTATGGACGGACGCCAGCGCCAAAGCGCGCTCGGCCGCCTGGGTGCCAAAGGCCTGCGCGCCTACAGCAAAGCAGGCATCCACAAGGCCGCGCTGCACGGCGTCGGGTGCTGTCCATGGCAGGCGCTGCTGCATGGTGGCGCGGCTAGCGGCCTCGCCCATGCGCCGAGGCAGGGAGTAGGTCCAGTATTCCGAACCGTACAGGTTGCCCATGTTCTTGTAATGCGGGTTGAGCACCACGCCCTCATGTGTCCAGACCTCGTCGGCTGCCAGCGCCAGAAAGCAGCCGCCCGCACCCGCGTTGCCGTGCAGGGCGGCGACGGTGATGCGGTCGGCGAGCGTGAGCACTTCCAAGGCGGCATCGTTCATGGCGTTGATGTTGCGCCAGGAGGCATCGGCCGCGCTGTCGCCTTCGACGCGCTGCGCCGCCTCGATGTCGTGCAGGTGAATGCCGTTGGAGAAAAACTCTTGCCCGCCCGCCAGCACCAGCACCTGGGTGGGCTGCCCGCGCACCCAGCGCAGCGCGTCGCGCAGGCGCAGGCACTGGCGCTCCGACATGGCGCCATTGTGAAAGTCGAAATCAAGCCAGCCCACGCGCGCACCCTGGGGGCCAAACTCCCGGTAGCGCAGTTCGTCCCATTCGTCGTCGCCGTGCGCCAGCGGCACGTCCCACGCGGGCAGCTCGGCGGCCTGGGCGGCAAAAACGCGCGTGGCCGCAAGCTTGAGGCTGCTGGCGCCATCGGACCGTGCGGCCTGGCCATCGTCGGGTCGCACATGGCCAATCCACACCGCACCGTCCAGGGTGCGGCGCAGCAGCGCCGGGCCACGCCGCGCAATCACGGTGCCGGGTTTGGCAGATGCACACCGCGCGACCACGTCGGCACTGGCAGGGTGGGCATCAAACAAACGACAAGGTTGGCCCCAGAATGCATCAAGCACGCCAGGGAAGCCATCGGCAGCGGCAATCTTGCGCAGCACTGCGGGTGTGTCATCGCGCTGCCAATCGATACGGCGCTCGGCCTGCGGCATGAGCGGCAGCCATCGTCCAAGGCCATGGTCTTCCACCGCACCAGCAGGCGCCGGTTGCAGGCAGCCAGGCACATGGCGTTGCAGCGCCCGCAGCACGGCCACTACGGCCGCCTGCGTGACCTCGCGCCGGTACACGCTGGATTTGGTGGCACCGGGACGCACCACAAACGGCTCGCTGGCCCAGACCTCGCCCGCATCGAAATCGCCCACTGCCTGCAGCACGGTGACACCCCAGTGCGGATCACCGCGCATGAGCATCCAGTCCAGTGCGCTCGGCCCCCGATCGCCCGGCACGCCCGGGTGCACCACGAGGCACACGGTGTGCGCCCAGACCGATTGCGGGATGCGCCGCTTGAGGAAGGGCGCCAGCACCACATCGGGCCGGAACAAAGCCACGGCATCCTCGGTGACCGAATCGGCAATGTCGAGTTCCACCGACACCTCGTGCCCCTGCGCACGCAGCAGGCCAAAGAGCCGCTGGCTCAGGCTGTTGAAACTGTGGGTGAGCAGGAGGATGCGCATAACAATCAAATCCCTATGCGTGGCCCATAACGCTGCACACACTCTGAAACAGGCGCGGCCCATGCCAGCAGCCGCCGTGCAAGGGCCGCCCCGCCGCACGGGCGGCGTCCCCCTTCTTGTAGGGGGAAGGCGCGCAGCGACTCAGGGGGTGTCTCATGTCAACAAATGCGCGGCAACTGCTCGCCGCTGAGCCAGTCCACCACGCGGCGCCCACCAAAGCAGGTTTCCATCTGCACGAAACCATGGGCATCCTCCACCACCGTGCCAATGCGTTGTGCCCCCTGACCCAGTGGGTGCGCGCGCATGGCGGCCAGCAGCGTGTCGGCCGCTTCGGGGGCACAAACGGCAATGAGCTTGCCTTCGTTGGCCACGTAGAGCGGATCCAGCCCGAGCAATTCACAGGCGGCGGCCACCTGCGGCAGCACGGGGATGTCGGCCTCGCGCAGCAGCATGCCCACCTGGGACTGGCGTGCGATCTCATTGAGCGTGGTGGCCAGACCGCCGCGCGTGGGGTCGCGCAGCACATGGAGCAGCGTGGGGTCAGGCAATGCCTGCAGCATGGCCTGCACCAGCGTGTGCAGGGCGGCGCTGTCGGAGACGATGGCGGTTTCGAACTCCAGCGACTCACGCAGCGACATCACCGCCACACCATGCTCGCCCAGCGTTCCCGAGACCAGCACCGCGTCACCCACCCGCGCCTGGCGCCCGTCAATGCACAGCCCCGGCGGCGCTACGCCGATGCCGGTGGTGCTGATGAACACGCCGTCGCCCTTGCCCTGTTCCACCACCTTGGTGTCGCCCGTGACGATTGAAACGCCCGCCTCGCGTGCAGCGGCGGCCATGGATTCGACAATGCGCCGCAGGTCCGCAAGCGGGAACCCTTCCTCGATGATGAAGCTGGCCGCCAGGTACAGCGGCAGCGCACCGGACATGGCCACGTCGTTGACGGTGCCATGCACCGAAAGCGAGCCGATGTCACCACCTGGAAAGAACAGCGGCGAAATCACATGCCCGTCGGTCGCCATGACCAAGCGCCCCTGTGTGGGCAGCGGCAGCAGGGCGCCGTCGTGGCCCTGGCGCAGGTATTCGTTGTCAAAGGCACGGGCGAACAGTTCGTCGATCAGCTGCGCTGCCACACGGCCCCCTGCACCGTGCGTCATGTCGATACGGCCGTGCTTGAAGTCGATGGGACGGACGTAGTCTTTGCGCTGGCTCATGCAGTCACCACCGGGATATCTCGAAAGCGCCCGTAGGCGTAATGGGCGGCGCAAGCGCCTTCGTTGGACACCATGCACGAGCCCATGGGACTCTCGGGCGTGCACACGGTGCCGAACAGCTTGCAGTCGGTGGGGCGCTTGACGCCGCGCAGGATGGCACCGCACTCGCACTGCTTGTGGTCGGGCACGCTGGCGTACTGCAGGTCGAATTTGCGTTCAGCGTCCCAGGCGGCAAAGGCGGGCCGAATTTTGAGCGCGCTGTAGGGCACATCGCCCAGGCCACGCCACTCGAAGCTCTCGCGCAGCTCGAACACCTGCGACACGAGGTTTTGCGCCGCCAGGTTGCCCTCAGGCGTGACCGCCCGGGAAAACTCGTTCTCGACCTCGGCACGCGCGGCGTTCACCTGGCGCACCAGCATCAGGATGCCCTGCATCACGTCCAGCGGCTCGAAGCCGGCAATCACCACGGGCTTGCGGTATTCCTCGGCGAAGTGCTCGTAGGGCTGCGAACCAATGACGATGCTCACATGCGCAGGGCCTATAAAACCATCGATAGGTACGGTACCAAGCTGGCGCACCTCGGCCGACTCCAGGATGTGGGTGATGGCAGCCGGTGTGAGCACATGGCAGCACAGCGCACTGAAGTTGGAAACGGCACGATCGCGCGCATCGCGCAGCACCAGCGCGGTGGGCGGCGTGGTGGTCTCAAAACCAATGGCGAGGAACACGACCTCACGGTCCGGGTGCTGCTCGGCCAGCTTCAAGGCATCGTGGGCCGAATAGACCATGCGCACATCGGCACCGCGCGCCTTGGCCTTGATGAGCGAAAGCCCGTCCGACGCAGGCACGCGCATCGTGTCTCCATAGGTGCACAGCATCACCCCGCGCTCCATCGCCAGGCGGATCGCCAGGTCGATGCGCCCGATGGGCAGCACGCACACCGGGCAACCGGGGCCGTGGATCATGCGCACGCCGCCCGGCAACATGCCTGCGATGCCGTACCTTGAAATGGCGTGCGTGTGCCCGCCGCAAAATTCCATGAAGTGGTAGCTGCGGCCCGGCCGTACTTCGGCGGCGATGTTGGCGCCGATATGGCGCGCACGATCGCCGTCGCGGAACTCGTCGATGTACTTCATGCAGCCCCTTGCTCGGCGGACAGTTCTGCAAACAACGCCAGCGTGCGCTCGGCTTCCTCGGGGTCGATTTTGCCGATGGCGTAGCCCACATGAATGATCACGTAGTCGCCCAACTGCGCATCGCTGACCAGGTCCATCGACACGTCCTTGCGCACACCGGACAGGTCCACCACGGCGCGCAGGCCGGGCAACAGTTCCACCACGCGGGCGGGAATGGCTAGGCACATACGATGGCCTCCTCTGAAATATGCATGGACGTATCCCCGTACGGCTGCCGCGCAGCGACCCAGGCCTGGCCCAGTGCCAGGGCCGCATCACCACAAGACAGCGCTTGCGCAGTGAGCACCCGCAGCCCCGCCGCCTGCAGCCCCGCCACGGTGCGCTCCAAAAGAATGCGGTTGAAGAAACAGCCCCCGCCAAGCACTGCGCAGGTGACACCGCGCACCCGGGCCACCTGGACCGCCTGGGCGACCAGGGCATCGGCCAGTGCGCAATGAAAACGCGCTGCGGCCTCGTCCACCGCGGCCATCGCAGGCGCTTGCACGCCCGTCCAGGTTTTGAACAGGGGGAGCAGATCGATCTCACCTTCGCTCTGCACGCACCAATCTCCCGGCTGGGTCTGAAACGCCAAAACCCCAGCATGGCTCTGTAAATGCCGCGCCGCTGCCTGCTCCAGTGCCACGGCGGCCTGGGCTTCCATGTCCTGGCGCACCGAAAGCCCCAGCATGCCTGCCGCCGCATCAAACCAGCGCCCGGCCGCTGTGGTGGACGGGCAGTGCACACC
Source organism: Giesbergeria sp. (assembly GCA_049291355.1). GTDB lineage: Bacteria > Pseudomonadota > Gammaproteobacteria > Burkholderiales > Burkholderiaceae_C > Simplicispira. The sequence goes on along the minus strand of JBATPF010000219.1, from coordinate 12,283 downwards.
GCGCACCAGCATGGTCTGCACGGTGCGGGCGGCGGCCGCACCCACCACCGGTGCAAAACGCGGCACGATCTGATCCGTCAGGCCGCAGGTGTGCAGCACGGCTGCGGCCATGCGCCAGGGCTCACGCGCTGCCGCATCACCCCCTGCCAGCACCAGCGGCCACAAGTGGCCGACACGCTCGCAGGTCGCGCCATGCACCCATAGCAGTTCGCCGCCCCAGGCGGTGCCGTCTGTGCCCAGGCCCACACCGTCGAGTGCGATGCCCACCACGGCTTCATCCATGCCTTGCTCGGCCAACACGGCTGCAATATGGGCATGGTGGTGCTGCACGGCGATGGCAGGCACGCCCCGCTCCGCAGCCACCCGCAAGGCCAGGCGGGTGCTAAAAAAATCCGGATGCAGGTCGTGTGCCACGGCATCCACCGCCCCACCCGCCCGCGCCAGCATTTGTTGCACCGATTGCTCTAGCGCCATGCAGGCCGCAGGGTCAGACAGGTCGCCATGCACGGCAGACCACAGCGGCGCCTGTGGTGCGACCGTGTCCAACAGGCAGGCACTGTTCTTGAGAAAGGCCCCGCAGGCGAGGATGCGTGCCATGGTTCAGCTGCCTGCGCCTCTGAGTTGTGCCAGTTCGGCTTCGAGCTGCGCAATGCGCGCCTGCACACGGGCCGATGGGGTACTGGCGGCGCTGCCGGGCGCTTGCAGTAGCCACGCCAGCCAGGCATCCATGCCTTCGCCCGTGACGGCCGACAGTTGCAGGATGCCGATCTCCGGGTTGACGCGGTGCGCGTAGTCAATGCAGCGCTGCACATCAAACTGGAGGTGTGGCAACAAGTCTGTCTTGGTCAGCACCATAAGCTGCGCCGCAGCAAACATATCGGGGTATTTGAGTGGCTTGTCTTCGCCCTCGGTCACCGACAGGATGACCACTTTGGCGTCCTCCCCCAGATCCCACAACGCCGGGCAAACCAGGTTTCCGACGTTCTCGATGAATAGCAGCGACTGCGGGCTGTGTCCGTGTCCGTGTCCGTGTCCGTGTCCGTGTCCGTGTCCGTGGTCGTGGTCGTGGTCGTGGTCGTGATGATGGCCATGCCCGTGAGCATGGGCATGCAGTGAAAGCCGGGCAAAGGCCTGCGCCACCATGGGCGCATCGAGGTGGCAGCCCTTGCCGGTATTGACCTGGATGGCCGGCGCACCCGTGGCGCGAATGCGGTCGGCATCGTGTGAAGTTTGCTGGTCGCCTTCGATCACTGCCAGCGGCACGTCGGGGTGGCTTTTCTGCAAAGCCATGATGGTGGCGCAGAGCAACGTGGTTTTGCCCGAACCGGGGCTGGACACCAGATTCAGCGCCCGCACACCATGGCTGTGGAAATGCGCGCGGTTCTGCTGTGCAATCTGGTTGTTCGCACCCAACACATCTTGCTCGATGCGGATGGCACGCGCCTCGCTCAGACCCGGCACGGTAACGCGGGCCGCACTTGCACCAAAGTGCAGGTCGCCCGTGTGGGCATCCACCACGGCGCGTCCGGCCTCCATTGCTGCGTCTTTCTCCGCTTCAGCGGCACTGCATCCACAAACTACGCACATTGTTCAGTCCTTTCGCAACATTCTTAAACCACCTGCATATCCACGACGCGCAATGCCTCGCCACTTTGGGGGGTAAGCCAGTGGGCGCCGCAGGACGGGCACGGATCGCCCCGCGCCTCTATCTCCACCCTCTGGCTGCAGTCCATGCACCAGGCCTGTGCTGCAGGTTCTTCGATGACCAACTCCGCGCCTTCCAGCAAGCTGCCCGGGGCGAGGGACTCCAGAGCGAAGCGCAGCGCCTGAACCTCCACCGCTGCCAGCTTGCCCACTTCCAGACGCAACTGCAAGACGCGCGTGAACGGCTCGCGCAGCGCTGTGTCTTCCACCAGCTTCAGCACGCCCCCAGCCAGACTCAGTTCATGCACAAGCCATGCCCTCCTGTGTTCGCGCTGGCACCACCATGTGCTCCACACAGGGGTCGAATGCCGCAACCAGCAGATCCACGGCCGGTCCGATGTCCTGCGGCGCCACGCTGGCAGGCAGTTCCCGCAGCACCTGCGCAGCCGCGCCTTGGGGGTGAAAGTTCCACTCGGTCGGTGCCAGCACCGCGTACCGTTCAATACGCCCCTCGGCATCTACTTGCAGCCAGTGCACCAGCAGCCCCCTGGCCATTTCACACCAGGCAATTGCTTCTCCCGCATCCAGCACCAGCGCCCCTGCACGCAACCAGCGCCCCTCGGCATCCTGCACCAGATGGGCAAGGTCGTTGGTGCGTGCGGCCAACCGTGTCCAGACATCCGGCACCTGCAGGGAAGTTTCACCCCAACGGCTCCAACAACCGGTCTCAAGACAACGCCCCCCCCACTGCGGCAGGGAAGTGAATTGCTCATCGGCCCGCATGGCTTCGGCCAGCTGTCTCAACACAGCGCCCCCTGCATCCAGCCCCAGGGGCTGGAGCGCTGGCCGCCAGGCACGAGCACGGGGCAGGACTGCCAGGAGCTGCTGCGCGCTTGCGGTACGGATTTCATGCGCCCATTGAAGCAGCCATTCCCCTGGACTTTTCTGACAGCCTTGCAGCCAGTGCTCGACCGGCATGCCCAGTACCTGTTGCGCCAGCCAGGCTTTCAGCGCGGGGTCCCGCCACTGCAGGGTTGGCTGCAGGGCCGGGCAGGCGGCCAGATCCGCCAATGTGTGGGCATCAGGTTTGGCTCCCGTCCTCAGCAGGCGCGGCCAGTCCAGGGCCATGCGGCGCACATGCTCACGCAACGTCTCACGCCACAGCGCCAGGCGCTGCGGCGCATCCGCCTGCACCGGCAACCCGGTGGGGCTCTGCAGTGCAGCCAATGCCAGTTGTGCACAGATGCGATGCGCCTGACCGCACAGCGCATACAGGCTACTCAGTAGCTGCGGCGCCTGGGTGCAGGCGCGCCCACGCAGCAAGTACTGGGCCAGAGGCATGCGCACGCCCGCCACCGGTACGGCTGCACCCGGCATGAGCTGCAAGGGCGACAGCCCCGCCATCAGCACGCCTCCGTCCTGCGATCCACAGCGTACTCGGCCCCCGACACCGCACTCCGGCCCAGCAGAAAACGCCTGCGCCGGACATCGGGCTGCGCACCTGGCGATGGAGAACGGCGCAAGCTGACCAGCACTTCGCGCGCCGTGGTCACCGCAGCCTCCTGATCGGCGAATTCAAACATGGGCGAAGCGAGCGAACACATTTCATATGCCCCCAGTACAGCCTCATGCGCGCCGATGAAGCTGAGCCGGTACGCACCCATCTGAACGCAGCCGGTTGCCCCCGGCTCCAGCAGGGACTCGGGAACCGTGCCCAGCGGCAAGCGCAGCAGGTTCATGAACCACGGCGTGACGAGTACACCGCTGGCCATCACACCATCCGGCTCGGGGGCAAATCCCACAGCCTCTACCCGGAGACCGCAATGCAGCAGCGGGATACCCTTCATCCGCGTCGCCGCAACACTGCGGAATACAGCTTCCAGCCGCTCCACTTGCTCACACAATGCATCCGTCATACCGTCGCCGCCTCAATCGTCCAAGCGCAGAAACTTGGCGGCTTCTGCATCGCACTGCGGGCAGCGCCAGTGCGCGGGCAGCGCGGAAAACGGGGTGCCCGGCGGAACCTGCCACACCGGGTCGCCTTCGGCCGGGTCATACACCCACCAGCAAATCTTGCATTCAACGCGTATTGGCCGTAACCTGCGAGGTATCGCCAAAGGGCAGTCCGTCTACCACCGAGGGGTTCACGCTTGGCTCACCCATTCCAGCACCTCGCGCAGTCGCAGTTCGGAATCCACCAGGTCCTCCATGGCAGCGCAGGCCACCTCGGGCATATCCACCACCTCAACCGAGTTGAGAATCATGGCATCCTGAGAGTTGTAGTAAACCACCCGCCAAGTGTTGGCCACACGCGTGCTGCTGATGCGGCAGTTGCCGTAGCCGCGCGAGAGAATCAACACACGCCCGGCGCCGAGTTGGTGGTCCAGAAAGTCCCCATCGGCCGGGCTCAACGGCAGCAGAGACAGATTGACCAGGTGCGCGGGCAAGCCCGGTCGCCACTGCTGGCGCTGATCTTGCAGTTCTTGCAGCAGGGTGGGTGCGTTCATCACACCAGCGGGCGGTGTACCGTCGGCCTGGTATCCACTGGATGCATCCTGGCGTGCCTCGCGCTTGAGCACATCGGGAATGGCGCACACCTCGATGCGATCGTTCAGGGTTCCATCGGCCTGGCGCTCCAGCACCCGCCATACGCCGGCAAAGACCGCTTCCTGCACCTGTACCAATGGTGGCGCCGCCATGCGATCGGGCCCTGGCGCGGCGGAACCGGCCGTCACCTGGGCGCTGACTTCTCCTTCGCCGAGCACCTGATTGACCAGCTGAAGTGCCTGCGCAGACAACCCTGCCAACTCAACGGGCTGCACGGCTTCACCGCGCAGGGTCGCCTGCAGGGTCCGCAGCAGTTCCGTGAGAACACGCACTGCGCCATCATGGCCCGCCAGTTCCTCAGGTTCGGGCAACGGCGGAGGCTGGTAGGTGGCCATGCCGCGCGGCATCGGCAGGTAGTCCAGTTCTTCGTCCTCGGAGTGACTGCCTGGCCCGAGCATGTCGACCAAGGGGATGGGGAAAGGGCGTTGGGTCGGGTTGGCATTCATGGGGGGTCCAGAGGTTCAATGGCAATGGCTGTCACCACCGAGGGTGAACACTGGGATGCCGATACCAGGCTTGCGGCTGGGTGGCATACGAAGCGCCTGCTCCACCCGGCCCAGGTAGTCGCCCCAGTCGTACATACCGGCCAGCGTGGTCGTGTAATGCCCATCGCGAAAGAAAACCAGCGAAGGCCAGCGCTGCACCCCGAAACGGCGCGCGATATCGTCCTCGCAATGGCTGCGAACAGCACCAATGGCAAAGTCGATGCCCAATGCTGTACGCAGCTCCGGCAGCACCACCGCCACGTCCAGCCCTTCAGGAAACCGAATCGGGTCACCACACAAGAACAGAACCCGTGCGCCAGGCTCTTGCGTGAATGCATTCACATTGGTCTCGTCGATCCAGCAGGCTCCGCAGGAATCCACCAGCCGGTGCAGCAGCTGGGGGGAATGGGCGACTTCAGCGTTCATTTATTTTCCTTCGTTGGGTATCGATCTGATGGCCATGCCCAGCAGCTCTGACAACTGATCCGGCCCCATGGCCGAGGGCAGTGCAAAGGCGACTTCGGCCGGAGCTTGGGGGTCATAGCGGCCGTCCATGGTGTCCTGCACCAGGGCCAGCGTGGCCAGTACTTCGGCCGCACGCTCGGCGCCAATACATTCGCGCGCCGAGCCCAGGAATACCAGCACCCAGTCGCCTGGCAGGCATGCCCCCACCAGCGCGGTGTTGATCTGCTCCAGGCCCTGCAAGCCCTGCACCAGCGCATGGCCTGGAAGGATTGACTGCACTTGCATGGGAATACCGATACACATGGGCGGGAGCTCCTCAGCCGGCCGCGGGCATGAAACGATCATCACCAATGCGGCAGGCCTGATCGGTGCTGGGCCGGTTGGCCTCGTAGGCGGTCATCCCTAGATTGAGCACGGTGACGGCATGCTCTGCATCGCCGGGCGCTTGGCGCTCCACGGGACAGGCACCCCAGGTCTGCAAGCGTTCCAGGGCAATGGCCAGGGCATCCTCCAGCGCCTGTTTGGTCCGCCAACGCAGACTGCCGCCGTAATCTTCCAGTTCCTGCGGCTGGCAACCAAGCAGCAGGATGTGTGTGGGATAGCGACCCGTCAGTTGCGCCACCATGAGCACCTCCTGAAAGCCCGTTTGGTGCAGGCTCATCTTTTTGGCGCCGAGAAAGCATGGGACGTCGCTGCCCTCCACCACCTTGAGCGTGCCCGGCTCCAGACCATAGTCGATCGCGTCGAGGATCAGCAAGGCATCGGCCTCTTGCACATACTGCAGCAATGCCAGGCCCTGGGTACCACCGTCGATCAATTGAACGTGCTGGGCAAAGTCGTAGCGCTGCTGCAAGGCCTCGACACAGCGCACACCAAAGCCTTCGTCGGCCCACAACACATTGCCAATGCCCAGCACCACGATATTGCGCAAGGTGTCACGGGGGTGGTTACAGCCAGTTTGGGGCGTGAGCGATGTCATGGCAGGTACCTCGGCATTCAGTGAATCAGTGGACCGCGCCCAATTGGCGCAGGGCTTTCCAGGCATGAAAGCTGTCCCAACGGGACTGCAGCGCCAGCCAGAACAAGGCGTCGGTTCCGAACACCATGGCGCACCGAATGGCCGTGTCCGGTGTGATGCTGCGGTGGCCCAGAACAATTTCATTGAGGCGTCTGCGCGAAACCCCCAACAGCCGCGCTGCATCGGTCTGGCTCAGCGCCAGCGGCAACAGAAAGTTCTTTTGCAAGAATCGACCTGGATGCTGGGGAGTGCGCAGCGGCACTCCCGCAGGCAGCGACACCTGCGGCACGCCTGTTCGCTTGGCGGTGTCGGCAAAGCACAAACCCATGGCGCGCTCAGTCCTTGAAAGTGCGGTAACCGGAAATCATCGTGCTGACGATGCTCTGGCGTCCCATGATGTCTTCGCGGATGGCCGCGTAGATGTGCACGATGACGAACAGCACCAACGCCCACATACCCAGGTGGTGCCAGGTGTGCACCCCTTGCGACTGGCCCAGCAGCGGCATCACCCAGCCAAACAGCCGGTCGGCCCAGGAACCGGTCTGCAGTCCCTCGCCATACAGCGCAAAGCCGGTCACCAGCATGAAGAGTGACACCAGAAAGTAGCCGACAAACATCATCAGCCGGGCCATAGGGTTGTGCCCCACATACTGATTGGGCCGGGGACGCAGAAACAGATACCAGCTGAACATGGCCCAGACCTCACGCCAATAAGCCAGGCGAAAGACAGGCAAAGTGAACAGTTCACGCGAATGGTGGTTGCCTACGAAAGCCCAGTAAATGCGCCCAAGCAGCCCTACAGCAAACACATAGGCGGCCGCGAAGTGTGCAAACCGGATGTACCCCATCTGAAAGTGGTCACTCGCCTCGCCGCCGGCGCTGGGTAGCGGCGAACCGATAAGGTAGCCAGTCATGCACAGCACCAGAATGGCCGTGGCATTGATCCAGTGCCAGACGCGCACCGGCGCCTCATAGACATACACCGAACGCACTTGGGGTGCGCTGGCGACAGCGCCCTCGTCAATACCGGTGACGTCGGCCAGCTTGCTGTGTGCCGTACTGCTCATGTCCATCTCCTGTTTGGGTGGATTCCTGCTATGCCAGCTGCATCAGATGCGCGAGACCAGCATGGCCAGGCCTGCGACACCGATCAGTGCACCCGCTGCCTGCGGCAGCACGGAACGCATACGTTGCAAAAGAACCCCCAGCCCCATTCCGCCCAGGTGCAAAAGGGCGGTTGCGAGTACAAAACCAGCTCCGTACGCCATGAAGGACGCTCCCTCCGCCATCTCCAGCCCATGGGCCGTTCCATGCAGCCAGGCCGAGACCGCCACCAACACAAGACCCCAAGTGCCAGGCAGCGCGGCCCCACAGACCAGCAGGCCACCGAGCAACACCACGCTGGCGGCGATGAGCCACTCCAGCGCCCCTCCCACAGGCAGAGTCAAGCCCTGATGGGCCAGCACGGCACCCAAGGCCATCATCGCCACGAACACCGCAGGCGCCAGCCAACGGCGCTGGGGCCAGGCCACGGCCGACCACAGCCCCACGGCCACCATGGCGAGCAAATGGTCGATGCCACTGGCCGGATGCGCCAGCCCCGACAAGAAAGTGCTGGAATGACCTCCTTCATGGCCTACATGGGCCTGGGCAACGCCGGTCAGTGCCAGCAAGGTAAATGCCAGCAAAACCTTGCCGCCCGTGAATTTCCATTTCATATGCGTCTCCAGTGTCGTGATGCAAAGTCTTTTCAGCGGACCTTGACTGATGTGAGTTCTTGTCCATCTGGGCTCATGACGTGGGTGGAACAAGCCAGACAGGGGTCAAAGGAATGCAGCGTGCGCAGAATTTCGAGCGGCTGCTCGGGGTTGACCATGGGCGTCCCGAGCAAGGCGGCCTCGAAGGCGCCGATCTGACCCTTTGCGTCACGGGGACTGCCATTCCAGGTGGTGGGAACAACACACTGGTAGTTGTCGATCTTGCCGTCCTTGATCTTGATCCAGTGCGCCAGCTGGCCGCGCGGCGCCGCCACCGTACCCACCCCCTTGGCCTCCTTGGGCCAGGTGGACGGGTCCCATTTTTCGACGTTGGCGGTGGCGGTGGCGGTGTCCCCGGCCTTGATGTTGGCTACCAGCTCGTGCCAGTCCTCCAGCAGCAGCTCACCCAGGTACTGGCCTTCGAGGCAGCGCGCAGCGGTGCGACCGATGGTCGTAGGCAGTAGCTGTTTGAGGCTGTATTGCGTTTCGGGCAGCCCCAACGCCTTGGGAATGCCGCTGTTGACCATACTGGCCAGGAAATCCACCTGCTCCTTGGTGCGCTGGCAGTATTTGTTGCCTTGCGAAGCATGCACATAGGCCAGGATGTAGCGCGCCAGAGGGCCCACCTCCATGGCATGGCCACGCCAACGAGGTGCCTTGATCCATGAGTACTTGGCGCTCTCGTCAATTTCCTTGATGTCGGTGCGCGTCCCCTTGGTTTTGGCGCCCAAAACGTATTGTGGTTCTGTCACCCCGTCCCAGGGGTGCAGGCCCTTGGTGTCGTCGGCGTATTTGTACCAAGAATGGGTGACAAACTCCTGCACCTGCTCGGGGTCACGTGGATCGACCGGAAGGACCTTGCTCCAGTCACCGTTGATGATCGCTCCGCCGGGCAACTGGTCGGTGCTCTTGTCGTAGTTGACCTTGGGATGCTCGCCATAGTCCATGACGTTGATCCCCGCCAGTCCGCCTCCATGCAACCAGCCCGCCTGTTTGTACAGGGTGCCGATGGCCAGGACATCAGGCAGGTAAACGTTGCGGTAGAACGCATTGCCTTCGTCGATGCGCGCCTTCACAAAGTTGAGGCGCTCCATGTTGATGGGCGCCCCCGCCGCGCCTTCACGGTCGATGTTGATGGCGCAGGGCATGCCGCCCACCAGGTAATTGGGATGCGGGTTCTTGCCCCCAAAAATCGCGTGGATCTTGATCCATTCCTTCTGTAGGTCCAGCGCCTCCAGATAGTGCGCCACCGCCATCAGGTTCGCCTCGGCCGGCAGGATGTACGCCTTGCTGCCCCAATAGCCATTGCGAAACGGTCCTAACTGCCCACTTTCAATGAACTTCTTGATGCGGTTCTGAATGTCCCGAAAGTAGCCCGGCGAAGACAGGCCATGCGACGGCGACACCAGTTGCTGCAGTTCGGAGGTTTTCTTCGGGTCGGCATTGAGGCAGGCCACCACATCGACCCAATCCAGCGCATGCAGGTGGTAGAAGTGCACGACGTGGTCCTGCACCATCTGTGCCTTGGCCATGATCTCGCGGATCAGGTGCGCATTCTTGGGAATGCGGATACCCAGGGCATCCTCAACTGCACGCACCGAGGTCAGCGCATGGCTGCTGGTGCACACGCCGCAGATGCGCTCGACAAAGGCCCAAGCGTCGCGCGGGTCGCGCCCCTTGAGGATGACCTCCAGCCCACGCCACATGGTGCCCGTGGAGACTGCGTTGCGGATCACGTTGTTGCTGTCGAGGTTCACCTCGCAACGCATGTGGCCTTCGATGCGGGTCACCGGATCGACAACGATGCGCTTGCCGCTGTTGTCGAGAGGGAATCGGGGGGTTTCATTCGCGCCCATGGTGCTTTTCCTTGTGCTGGCTCAGTGTTCGGTCTTGGTCTTTTCGCTCTTGTCGGAGGCGCGCTTGAGCACCGATACTGCGGCGTGGGCCGCCACAGCCGCACCGACAGCGCCGACTGCTGCAATGCCTACCTTGTCGGCGGTGGACTCGACCCCGAAGGCATTGATATTGGTCAGGCGGTCGTAGAAAGAACCCTTGTCCCAGAAGCCCTCTTCCGAGCAACCGATGCAGCCGTGGCCCGACTGCACAGGCCAGCTCGTACCATCGTTCCAGCGCACCGTCGAGCAGGCGTTGTAGGTCGTTGGCCCTTTGCAGCCGACCTTGTAGAGGCAGTAGCCCTTGCGTGCGTTCTCGTCATCGAACGACTCGACAAACTGGCCTGCATCAAAGTGCGGACGGCGATAGCACTTGTCATGGATGCGCTGGCTATAGAACATCTTGGGCCGCCCTTGGCGGTCCAGCTCGGGAATGCGATCGAAGGTAAGCATGTAGGTGATCACGCCCGTCATCACCTCGGCAATGGGCGGACAGCCGGGCACCTTGATGATCGGTTTGTCGAAGATGACCTTGTGGATCGGCGTTGCGCGCGTGGGATTGGGCTTGGCGGCCTGCACACAACCCCAGGAGGCGGACGACCCCCAAGAAATGATGGCCTTGCAATCCTTGGCCACGCGCTTGAGCTTGTCAATGAAGGGTTTGCCGGACTGGATGCAGTACATGCCGTCCTCGTTGAGGGGCGGGTTGCCCTCCACCGCCAGGATGTACTGGCCCTTGTACTTGACCATGATCTCTTCCAGGATCTCTTCGGCCTGGTGGCCGGCAGCGGCCATCAGCAGGTCGTCGTAGTCGAGCGAGATCATGGACAGCACCACATCCTTGGCCAGCGGGTGCGCGGAGCGGATGAACGACTCCGAACAGCAAGTGCACTCCAGACCATGCAGCCACAGCACGGGCGTGCGCGGCTTGGTTTCCATGGCATGGGCGATCTGAGGCACAAAGGAGGGCCCCAGGCCGAGCGAGGTGGCCGTCAGCGAGCAAAACTTCATGAGACTTCGCCGCGATATGCCCTGGCGACGCATGACCTCGTAAAACGTTTCCACAATCTCTCTCCTCGTTCGGGTGGGTCTGGGGGGCGGATGCACTGCGGCGCATCTGTCCCATTCGAGACATGCAATACAAGTTGCGTGCCCGAACGCTCCCACCTGGGGAATACCCCGAGCGAGGAATCGCAAGTGCGCGCCAGCACAAGAGGAAATCGGCCTGCTGTGCACATTGCAACGCCGACAAATGCAGGGCACTGGAAAGTGGCTTGGCAGTCGGAGAGTAGAAGTGGAAACCTGATTGGCAGCCACCTGCTGTTGGACACTGCTCGTTGGGGCCAGATGTCTGATCAAGTGCGGTCCGCGCCATCGTGGAAATTCATTCAGCGAGACCAGACGTGAAATTTCCCTGAGTCGCCCATGCGCGATGGTGGCTGGGTTGGTCCGCGCCAGGTGCGTGTGGTCCGATGGGTGCTTGGTGGGCAGCGCCAAGGATCGCTAAGATGCGCCCAAAGCGCCCAGCATGGCGAATACTTCTTGTGCCTGCTCCCCCATGATTTCCGCTGCCGAACCCTTGCCCGAACCAACGTTTGCCCGCCACACCGTGCGCGGCGCCTGTCCGCACGACTGCCCCGACACCTGCGCCCTGCTCACCACGGTGGAGAACGGGGTGGCCGTGCGCGTGCAGGGCAATCCGGCGCACGCGCAGACCGGCGGCGTGCTCTGCGCCAAGGTCTCCAAATACCCTGAGCGCACTTACCACCAGGACCGCATCCTCACGCCTCTCAAGCGCAGCGGCCCGAAAGGCAGCGGCCAATTCGCGCAGGTCGGCTGGGACGAAGCCTTGGCCGACATCGCCGCGCGCCTGACCGAGATTGCCGCACGCAACCCAGAGGCCATCGTGCCCTACAGCTACGCCGGCACCATGGGCCTGGTGCAGGGCGAGAGCATGGACCGGCGCTTCTTCCACCGCCTGGGCGCGTCGCTGCTGCACCGCAGCATCTGCGCGGCCGCCGGTGGCGAGGCCATGGCGCAGACGCTGGGCGGCAAGGTGGGGATGAAGGTGGAGTTCTTCGCCGAGGCCAAGCTGATCCTCATCTGGGGCAGCAATTCCATCACCAGCACCTTGCATTTCTGGCGCTACGCCCAACAGGCCAAGCGCGATGGCGCGCGCCTCGTCTGCATCGACCCGCGCAAGACGGAAACCGCCGAAAAATGCCACGAGCACTTGCAACTTCTGCCCGGCACCGATGCCGCGCTGGCGCTGGCGCTGATGCACGAATTGATCGTGCACGACTGGCTGGACCACGACTACCTGGCACAGCACACGCTCGGCTGGGAGCAGCTCAAGCAGCGTGCCCTGGCGTGGCCGCCCGAGCGTGCGGCCCAGGTCTGCGCCCTGCCCGTGGA
>JBATPF010000218.1:0-4760 GCA_049291355.1 Giesbergeria sp. | reverse complement strand
CCGCCAAACTTTTTCGACAACACAGTGGCAATCGCCGCCGTCAGCGTCGTCTTGCCGTGGTCCACGTGGCCAATCGTGCCGACGTTGACGTGCGGCTTGGTACGTTCGAATTTTCCTTTTGCCATTTTTCCGACTCCGAAAAAAATCTACAACAAAACAAGAGGATTTCGGCGCTTGTGCACGCGACCGCATCCGGAAATCAGGTGGTGCCCATGGCGGGAATCGGACCCGCGACCTCTCCCTTACCAAGGGAGTGCTCTGCCACTGAGCCACATGGGCAACTAAAAATCACACGACCACAAGACCAGACCATGGAGCGGGAGACGGGAATCGAACCCGCGTCATTAGCTTGGAAGGCTAGGGTTCTACCATTGAACTACTCCCGCAAAAGCGGCCTGAGCCGCCCAGCAAGACAGCACCCGCTAGCGGGCGCCCACTTCACAATCACATCTCTGGTGGAGGAGGCTGGATTCGAACCAGCGTAGGCGTAAGCCAACAGATTTACAGTCTGCCCCCTTTAGCCACTCGGGCACTCCTCCACGCAATCTCGAATTATAGCTGTTTTTTGACCCGCCCTATCCAGACATCCGGCGTGCGCGATGAAAAGTTGGCCGGCGAAAGCTGGAAGGCTTCGCGGTTGGTGCGGCTGGCGGGGATCGAACCCACGACCCTCGGCTTCGGAGGCCGATACTCTATCCACTGAGCTACAGCCGCACAGGCGCCCCAGGTACCGGGGCAGCCTTTGATTATCACACAGGCTGGTGATGCAGGAAGCCAGCCCGTACTGCTTCAGCGCGAGCGCACCTATAATTAGCGATCTAGATCAAGACGCCGTTTGCAATTTCGAGGAAGACATGAGCGAGCAACACACCACGCAAGCCCACACGGGGCCCATCAAGAATCCTAAGCAATTGTTGAATGCGGTGTTGCTTGCATTCGTCGTGCCCATTTTCACGATCATCGCCCTCGTGATGTTCGTCAGTTCGGCCGACATGCCATCGGCCGGCTCTGCCAACCCGGAGCGTGCGGTCGCCCTGCGCATCCAAAAGGTGGGTACGGTGGAGATTCGTGATGCCAACCGTCCGCTGAAGTCGGGCGAGGAAGTCTTCAAAGCCCAGTGCTCGGCCTGCCATGCGACCGGTGCTGCAGGCTCACCGAAATTCTCCGATGCCGCAGCGTGGGCGCCGCGCATCAAGACGGGTTACGAGGCCCTTCTGCACTCCGCGCTGGCAGGCAAAGGCGCCATGTCGGCGCAAGGCGGCGGCGACTTCAGTGACGTGGAAGTTGGCCGCGCAGTGGTGTACATGGCCAACGCTGCTGGAGCGAAATTTGCCGAACCTGCGGCACCCGCTGCTACAGCATCTGCCGATGCATCGGCGGCAGCGCCAGCCAAACCAGCAGCCGCTGCGGCGCCTGCGGCCGCACCGGCTCAGGAAGCTGCTGCCCCCGCCAAGGAAGCTGCCGCGCCTGCAGCCGATGCACCGGTGGCTGTTGCTGCAGTCGGCGGTGCGGGCGAGGCACTGTACAAGCAGGCCTGCCAAGTTTGCCATGCTGCGGGCGTAGCCGGAGCGCCCAAGTTTGGCGACAAGGCGGCCTGGGCGCCGCGATTGCAAACGGGAATCGATGCGCTCTACCAAAGCGCGCTGAAAGGCAAGGGCGCTATGCCTCCCAAGGGGGGCACTAGCGCCTCCGATGCAGATCTGCACGCCGCAGTGGAATTCATGGCTGCTGCTGCAAAGTAAGTCGAACAAGTTTCAACAACAGCCGGCCGGCTTGCGTAGGCCGGCTTTTTTTCGTCTCTAGCTAGCAAAGCGACAGCGATCAATCTCGCGATCGGTGGGGGCAGCGCTCTTGCCGCAGCGCGGGGCTGCGTACGTATCCGAAGGCCTCTGAAAGCGCTTCGGCCCTTACGTTCTGTACGATCCAGTCCCCCTTTTCAATGGCGTCTGCAGCCAATGCAACATCCTGGCTATGCACCAGACCCAGTCCCAGAGACGTTGCGAGGTAGACGCGGCCCAGTTCATCGACAAGGCAGGCGCTCACGGTGGCGGATAGCCCGGTATGCGATTGCACCGTCTGGTCTGGACCAATGCGCCAGATCCAGGGCGTGCTTTCAAGCTCTACGTAGACACGTTGCGGGCCGTTCTGAAAGAACCATTGGCCTTGTGAGTCTGCCCCATAGTTGCGGGCGATGAAAGCAAGGAACTTGTCGTGCTGGAGCCAGTCCCCCTTGCTTTGTGCAAAGCCACCGGCTGATTGCACGGTTTCGTCTCGCAAGTACCAGCGGCCGCGGGCATCCAGACCCAGCCAGCCGTAGCAGGCGGGTACCTTGGGCCACTTCACCATGGCTTGAAGCACGATGTCATCCATGGCGCCATTCTGCATGGCGCACAGCGCTTGCTTGGGACGATCGAGCGTGTCTTTCAAGCTGAGACCGGGCATTGGATCCGTCTGTCGGTCATTGTCGAGAGGCGGTGCTAGTCAATTTCCGGCTTTACTTCGCAGGTGATTGCGGCACAATTTGCCGGCGCCATGGCCGTGGCAGTTCCGCCGTATCCTGGCCAGCGCGCAATTCCATGAAGCGTTTTCTTTTTCTGATGCTTGCCGTTCTTGCCTTGAGCGGCTGCGGCTACAACGATTTTCAGCGCCTGGACGAGCAGTCGAAGGCCGCCTGGAGCGAGGTTCTCAACCAATATCAGCGCCGCGCTGATCTGGTGCCCAACATCGTCGCTACGGTCAAGGGAGAGGCCAGTTTTGAGCAGGACACCCTGACCAAGGTGATCGAGGCACGCGCCAAGGCGACCGCGATCCAGGTGACACCAGAGACGCTCAACAACCCCGAGGTCTTTGCCAAGTTCCAGCAGGCGCAGGGCGAACTTTCAGGGGCTCTCTCACGCCTGATGGCGGTGTCCGAGCGCTACCCGACGCTGCAGGCCAACCAGGCCTTTAGAGACCTGCGCGTCACCTTGGAAGGCACTGAGAACCGCATCACCGTGGCGCGCAACCGCTACATCCAGACGGTGCAGGAATACAACGTCCTTGCCCGCAGCTTTCCGACCAATCTGACCGCCAAGGTGTTTAGCTACGAGACCAAGCCTACGTTTGCCGTGCAGAACGAGGCACAGATCTCGTCACCGCCGACCGTCGATTTTTCTGCGCCGAAGAAGTAGTTTGGTGCGTCGGTTCTTCGATCAAATATGCCGTTAGCGCTTATTTTGCAAGGGATTTTTGCTATCTTTTTGATGGCGTTTCTTGGCGTTCAAAGCCATGCCGAGACGTTGCTTCCAATTCCCGCATTGTCGGCCCGCGTGATCGACCAGACAGGCACGCTCGACGCTTCCCAACGAGGCGCCATGGAGCAGCGTTTGGCCGAGATTGAGCAGAAGGAGGGATCGCAGCTGGTGGTGCTCATGGTCCCGAGCACGGCGCCCGAAGACATCGCCGCCTTTGCGAATCGGGTTGGCAACGCCTGGAAGATCGGGCGGCGCGAGGTGGGCGATGGCGTGCTCATCGTGGTGGCAAAGGACGATCGCAAGATGCGGATCGAGGTAGCAAAGACCCTGGAAGGGGCGATTCCAGACCTGGCGGCGGCGCGCATCATCGACCAGGCCATGAAGCCCCGTTTTCGCTCTGGCGATTTTGCCGGGGGGCTGAATGCGGCGATCGACCAGCTCGCGGCGCGCATCGCAGGCGAACCCCTTCCTGAGCCGGAGAGCAAAAGCGCTGAATCTGGCCAATCGAGCGATTGGCTGGCGATTGTCCCCGTTGTGTTGTTTGGCCTAGCGGCTCTAAGCCCCTTGGCACGCACCCTATTTGGCAAACCTCTCGGGGCAGGCTTGCTCGGCACGGCGGCCGGGGTACTGGCCTTTGTCTTCACCGCCAGTTGGTGGTTGGCATTGTTGGCCGCAGTCTGCGCACTCTTCTTCGTGCTGTCTTCTGCCGTCCGCGGGGTGCCCTGGAGCAGCGGTGGCGGCGGATGGTCTGGCGGGAGTGGCGGGAGCTCTTCGAGTGATGGCGGAGGATTTTCTTCCGGTGGCGGTGGCGACTTTGGCGGCGGCGGCGCGTCGGGAGACTGGTAGCCATGGCAACTCTGCTTCATCGACTGTCCCGCGTTCTGCGCCACGGATGGCGCAGTCGCACCCTGCCCTCCCAACTGCGCGGCGCGGCGCTGGAGCGTTTGACGCAGAAAGTGGCGCAAAGTGAGCAAGCACACAGCGGGCAAGTGCGCCTGTGCCTGGAAGGCGGCTTGCCGCCCAGCTACCTTTGGCGCGGCGCTCCCGCGCGGGAGCGGGCCGTCACGCTGTTTGGCAAGCTGCGCATCTGGGACACCGAGCACAACAATGGCGTCCTCATTTACCTGCTGCTGGCAGACCGCGCCGTCGAGATTGTTGCGGACCGGGGCGTGGCACGCTGCGTAGCGCCGCAGCAATGGGAGCGGGTGGTGGCCAGCATGGCAGAGCGCCTGAAGAGCGGCGAGTTTGAGCAGGCTTTGAACTGCGCGATCGACGAGGTCTCGGCGCTGCTGCAGCAGCATTTTCCGGCGCCGGCGTGCCTGGGCGACGACCCGGGCAACGAGCTGCCGGATGCGCCAGTGATTCGTCCCTGATTCCGAATCAGTCCTGATTTGATAGCTACTAACGAATGAAAGGGACTTCCCCGTCCCGAGTGATCCGCGTAGTTGCGGGGTACGGCATCAAAGTGCCACGATGGGAAGTGCAACCTCTCATCAACTCACTCGTTTTTGTGGAAGGGGAAGTCCA
>JBATPF010000217.1:0-9707 GCA_049291355.1 Giesbergeria sp. | reverse complement strand
AAGCGCTGCGCAATGCTGCGGAACTCTTCGGCAATGTCGATGAAGGCGTCGACCATGTCGGGATCGAACTGCGTGCCCCGCCCCTTGACAATGGCGACACAAGCCTGCTCGTGCGTGCCGGCGCTTTTGTACACCCGCTGGCTGATGATGGCGTCGTAGACGTCGGCCAACGCCATGAGCCGGGCCGGCACCGGAATCGCGTCTCCCGCCAACCCCTCGGGGTAGCCCGCCCCGTCCCAGCGCTCGTGGTGGCTGCAGGCCATCTCCTTGGCGACATTCAAGAATTGCACCCGCATTCCCAGGCGGCGCTCGGCACTCTCAATGGCCTTGCGCCCGAGGCGGCTGTGCTGTTTGACGGCATCAAACTCGCTCTCGGTCAATTTGCCGGGTTTGAGCAGCAAGTGGTCGGCCACGCCGATCTTGCCGATGTCGTGCAGCGGCGCAGATTTGTAGAGCAGTTCGATCATCCGGCTGCTCAGCACGGCTTCGAACCGCGGGTGCGAGCGCAGCCGCTCGGCCAGCGCCTTGACGTAGAGCTGGGTGCGCCGGATGTGGTTGCCGGTTTCGTCGTCGCGCGTTTCGGCCAGTGAGGCCATGGCCATGATGGTGACATCTTGGATCGCCTGCACTTCCAGCGTGCGCAGCGCCACCTCGCGCTCCAGATAGGCACTTTTGTCGCGCAAAAAATCGGCCGTGGCCTTGAGCGCCAGATGGGTCTGCACGCGCGCCAGCAAGATCGGCGGGCTGATGGGCTTGGTGACGTAATCGACCGCGCCCAGCGCGAAGCCTTTGCGCTCGTCTTCAGTATCCACACGCGCGGTGAGAAAAATCACCGGGATGTCGCGAGTGGCATCGTTGGCCTTGAGCTGGCGACACACCTCATAGCCGTCCATGTCCGGCATCATGATGTCGAGCAGCACCAGGTCGGGCACCGGCGCAGCCTGCGCCGCTTTGAGCGCGCGCGCCCCGCTGCTCGCCACCTTGACGCGGTAGTGCTCGCCCAGCAGCGCGGACATGAAGACCAGGTTGTCTGGGGTGTCATCCACCACCAGCACGGTGGGCAATTGGCTCACAAGCCGCTCGGCGGGCACTTGAACAGCGTCATCACGTTGCATGGCAGGTTCCTGTAGGGGGGCGCACGTTGGGCAGGCCGGACACCTCGGGGAAATTCTCCAACCACAAGGTCAGAGCGGCCAGGGCTCCCTCATAGTCAAATTGGTCGATCGATCTCTGCAGATCCCGCAGGGCCGGACCCAAGGTCGACTTCAGTTGCGGGCCATTGTCTTGCAGAAAAGTCCGCGCGTCCGGGTCATCGCGCTGCAGCATCGCCTGCAACTCGTGCAGCAAACTGTGCACGGCCTTGGCCGACGCGCCTGCCAGCAATCCACCGCCAGGCATCACGTTGGCGCTGGACCGGCCCGTGCCGGGGGACGGGGCCTGTTGCGTGCGCCAGACCTGCAGCGCCCCCACCAAGGCGTCGAGCGCAAGCCGCAGTCCAGCGACCAAGGGTGGCACCGCTGCCGCATGCGCCGGCCCATCGCGCAGTGCCTCTTCCAGCGCGCCCGCGCAGGTCTGTACGGCCACAGCGCCCACGGTACCGGCCAGGCCGCGCAGGGTATGGGACTCGCGCAGGGCCTGTGCAACGTCGCCTTCTGCCAGCGCAGCGGCGATGGGCTCGGCCGCGCCTTCCTGGCTCTGCAGAAAGCGCCGCAAGGTGTCGGCATAGAGCGCGCGCCGCCCCATGGCGTGGTGCAGACCTTGCTCGAGGTCGATCTCGGCGGTGGCCGGGAGCACCGTGTTCTCAGCGCCCTGCCTGGGTGCTGCGCTTGGCAGCAGCGGTGCAGCAGCAGCGGGCCGAATCCAGTGCTGCAACACCGCCCACAGCTTCTCTGGAACGATGGGTTTGGCGAGGTGGTCGTTCATGCCGGCTTCCAGGCAACGCTGGCGGTCCGATTCCAGCGCGTTGGCCGTCATGGCAACAATGGGCAAATGCACCAGATGGGGCTCGGCCCGCAGCCTGCGCGTGGCCTCCAGGCCATCCATGACCGGCATCTGCATGTCCATCAGCACCAGGTCGTAGGCCACCGTGCAGGCCCGTTCCACCGCCAGCTGACCATTGGCAACCACATCCACGTCCACGCCCACCTCACGCAAGAGCTCTTGCGCCACCTGCTGGTTGAGCTCGTTGTCCTCGACCAGCAGCACGCGGGCCCCTTGCAGGGCAAGAAGGGGACTGACCTCGCCGCCGGGCGGTTCTGCAGACCCAGGCTGCGTCTGAGCTGCCGATTCGCCCAGCACCAGCATGACGGTGTCAAACATGACCGAGGCGCTCACCGGCTTGATCAGCACCTCTTCGATGCCCTGGTGCTGGGCGGAGCACAGCACGTCCTCACGGCCGAACGCCGTCACCATGAGCCGGCGCGGTATTTTGGGCAAGTGCATCTCGCCAATGCGCCGGCCCAATTCCAGTCCGTCCATGCCGGGCATCTGCCAGTCGAGCACCACCAGATCAAAAGGCTTTTCCTGGGCGGCTGCCTGCGCCAGCGCCACCAGCGCCTCTTCGCCGGAATGCGCCTCTTGCGCGTCAAAGCTCATGGCCTGGAGCATTTCAGCGAGCACGGTGGCCGCATGGAGGTTGTCATCCACCACCAGCACGCGCAGCCCGCGCAGATCGGGCCGGGGCAACAATCGGCGCGCAGGCACACCCCGCTGCAGCGGCACCGTGAACCAGAAGTTGGAGCCCTGACCGGGCTCACTGCGTACCCCCACCTCACCGCCCATCAACTCGGCAAGGCTCTTGCTGATTGCCAAACCCAGGCCGGTTCCGCCATAGCGGCGCGTGGTGGAAGCATCGGCTTGCTGGAAGCTCTGGAACAGGCGCTCGATTTGCTCTGGGCTCAGGCCAATGCCGGTGTCGCTGACTTCGAAACGCAGCAGCACCTGTTTGGCCTGCTCAGCCTGTACGCGGACCACGATGCCGATGTCGCCGTGCTGGGTGAACTTGATGGCGTTGCTGGTGTAGTTGATGAGAATCTGCCCGATGCGCAGCGCGTCGCCCACCAGGTTCTGCGGAACGTCGGGCGCCACGTCGCAGATCAGCTCCAGCCCCTTGGCGCTTGCCTTGTGGCTGACCACGTCGACGACGCCATGGAGCACCTGCTCGAGCACGAAGGGACGCGGCTCGATATGGAGCTTGCCGGCCTCGATCCGAGAAAAATCCAGAATGCCGTTGATCACGCCCATCAGGTGCTGCCCCGCCTGTTGGATCTTGCTCACGTAGTCGTGCTGGCGCGCATCGAGCCCCGACTTGAGCGCCAGGTGCGACATGCCGATGATGGCGTTCATGGGCGTGCGGATTTCATGGCTCATGTTGGCCAAAAAGTTGGATTTGAGCGCGGTAGCTTCTTCCGCCACTTCCTTGGCGCGGCGCAGTTCCTGCTGCATCTGCTCGCGTTCGCTGATATCGACAAAGGTGCCAATCACCCCGCCTGGCGCGCCGTCGGGCCGCTGAAAAGCCTGCAGCCAAAACAGGGTGTGGTGCATCTGCCCATCGGCATACGGCATGAGCACCTCGCGGTGCACCGCTTGCGTGCCCTGCAGCGCGGTTTGCGCATCGAACTGGAAAAGATCGCGCTTCTCCTGAGACAGGTAGGCCATGTCCTGGACCGTCTTGCCCAGAAAATCCTCGCGCCGGATGCCAAAGGCGTGCTCGTAGGCTCGGTTGAAGCCCAGGTAGCGGCCCCGTTCGTCCTTGTAGAAGATGGGCACAGGAATGGTGTCCATCAGCACCTCCTGAAACTGCACCTGGGCAGCCACCTGGTCTTCGAGCCTCTTGTAGGCATCGATGTCTACATTGACACCCACCATGCGCTCGGCTTTGCCCTGGGCATTGCGCAGGATGCGCGCAGTGCAAGTAAACCAGTGCACGCCACCTTCAAAGCGCTGCAAGCGCCAGGCGTCGCTGAAGCTGCTGGCCGTGCTTTGCAGCGCGGCGTTCATGCGCTCCATGGCCGGCGCACGATCGGCCGGCAGCAGGCGCTCTTTCCAGGCGGCAAGCCAGTCGTCAAACACGCGTTCGACGATGCTGTCCATCTCGGGGGTCTTCTGGCGCCAAATGCAGCGGCCCGTAAGCAGATCGACGTCAAACACGCTCATCTTGCCAGCGCCCTGAACCAGTTCCAGCCGCTCGCTGGTTTCGCGCATGGCCGCCTCGATGCGGCGCGCCTCGGTGACGTCTTCAATGATCCAGAGCGCTGCGTGGGCAAACCCCTCCACCTGCACGCCGCGCGCCGAAATGCGCACTTCCATGCGCACGCCGTCCAAACGCTGCACCGCCCAGTATTCCCGCACCGCCAGCCCCTGCGCCAGTTGCGGCGCCACCCGGGCGGAAAACGCGGCATGCTGCTGTGCGCCCCCAAACAGCAGGCTCACAGGTTGGTCCTGCAACTGGGCCGCCGTACCGCCCACCAAGGCCGAGAAGGCGGGGTTGAAACGGCGCATGAGACCGTCACAGCTAAGCAGCACCGGGGGCGCGTTGTCAAAAATGGCGTTCTGCTGCTCCAGCAGCTCTTTGAGGCGGCGTTCGCTGCGCTGCAAACGTTGCTGCTCTTCCATGCGCGCAGAGACGTCCAGATGCAAGCCCACCATGCCAATGCAGCGCCCCTGTGCATTGAGCACCGGCGAGAGCGTGGCGGCCTCCTGGTACTGCGTGCCGTCCTTGCGCCGATTGATGAACGTCCCCTTCCAGGGACGCCCTGTCAGCATGGCGGACCACATCTCGTGGTAGCTCTGCACCGGCGTCTTGCCGCTTGCGAGCAAGGAGGGCTTGCGGCCGCGCACCTCAGCCAGGCCGTAACCGGTGTTGCGTTCAAATTCGGGGTTGACCCATTCGATGACGCCCTGGGCATCGGTGACCACCACCGAGACGGGGCTGTTTTCCAATGCCGTACCCAACACCCGCAAGCGCTGCCGCGACACAGCCATTCGGGCCCGGCCGCGCAGCAGCTCCAGCAGCAACAGGCCGAGCAGGAAAAACAGCACGAAGGCCACGCCGCCATAGCGCAAGCGATCGAACAACGGAAATATCTGTACGAGGTCTTCCAGTATCACCAGGGACCATGGTCCGTTCGGATCGCCCCATTCGACAGGGTTGCGTTCGATGGCATGCTCTGCGCCGTTGAGCAGCACCTGCGACGCATTCTGCGCAAACGGCAGCTCCGAAACCCCGCCCTGGTCAAAATGGCGGCCAAACTGCCGCACACGTGCGATGTCGTCCATGCGTTTCTGGGTCAGGGGCGGCGCCAGCGCGTAGAGCCATTCCGGCCGGGTGGCAGCCATGACCACGCCCTGGGGCGACAGCAGCAAGGTGGGCAAACCGGTGCCTGCCAATACCGCGTCGATGGAATCGAACGGCATTTTCAGCATGACCACGCCCCGGATCGGGGTCTGCACGGTGTCGCCCGCATACAGGGGCGCTGCCACGTAGAAGCCGCGCTCGTTCGTCTGCGAGCCCACGGCGGCGTAGACGCTGACCTGCCCCTGCAAAGCCTGCTGAAAGTAAGGCCGGAAGGCGACATCCAGGCCCGTGGACCGCGTACCCACGGTGTCGTGGGCGACGACGATTCCGTCGGCGTTGATGACATACGCACCGCCAAGACCAAATCGCTTGCGGACCACGGCCAGAGCCGCCAGCACGGCAGGGGCATCGGGCGCCTGCGCGCCGCTGGCCACCGCTTTGAGCACGGGCTCGCTCAAACCCATCAAGGCCACGGCGCCCACCAGTACGCTGCGCGTCGTCTGCCCGGCCAGCGCTGCACTGGTGCGCTCAAGCAGCTCCTGGCGCTGTGTCTGGTGCTCGGCAGCGCGCATTTCCCAGACCCCATCCAGGACCGCAAAGGCTGCGGCAACGGAAACCAGCAATACAAGCAAAAGGCCCTTGAACAAGGGCACACGCTGCTCCGGGGAAGCTCCCATCAGCATGGCCGAAAGCTCCCGCCCTGAGCCAATCGTTCAAGCACCGCCGTCAAGCAGCGCCTCCACCCCGCCCACCGGACCGGGGCGGCCAAACAGGTAGCCCTGGAACTGCACGCAGCCGTGCAGGCGCAGAAAGGCCAATTGCTCCAACGTTTCCACGCCTTCGGCCACCACCGTGAGATCCAGGCTTTCAGCCAGCGCCAGCACGGTGCGCACAATGGCTGCGTCGTTGGGATTGGTCAGCACGTCGCGCACAAAGCCGCGGTCAATTTTTAGTTGGTCGAGCGGCAGGCGCTTGAGGTAGGCCAGGCTCGAATAGCCCGTGCCGAAGTCGTCGAGCGCAAAGCCCACGCCTTCGCGCTTGAGCTCCTCCATGCGCGCCACCGTGCCTTCAATGTCTCCCAGCAACAGGCTCTCGGTCAATTCGAGCTTGAGCCGGCAGGGATTGGCGCCCGTCTCGCGCAGAATTTGCAGCACCTGCGCCGCAAAATCGAGCTGGCGAAACTGCCGTGCGCTGACGTTGACCGCCATGCTCAGATGCGCCGTTTGCGCACTGGCCGCCCAGCGCACCAATTGCTCGCAGGCAGCACGCAGAATCAGCTGGCCCAAGGGCAGAATCAAACCCGTCTGTTCGGCCAGCGGAATGAACTCCATCGGGCTGATGGCACCGCGTTCTGGGTGGTTCCAACGGGCCAGTGCCTCCACGCCGTGGACTTTTCCCTGTGGGTCCACCACGGCCTGGTAATGGGCAAACAGCTCGCCATTGGCGAGCCCCAGGCGCAGATCGACTTCGAGGCTGGAGCGCGCGTGCAGCGCCTGTTGCATGCCGGGGTCAAAAAACCGGTGCGTATTGCGCCCAGCGGCTTTGGCTTCGTACATGGCCAGATCGGCGCGTTTGAGCAGTTCGTCCACGCTCAGGCGCTCCTGGCCGAACAAGGTCAGCCCGATGCTGGGGGTGCTGTAGTGTTGCTGCCCTGCCAGTTCGAACGGCTTGTTCAAGCTGAGCAGCAGCTTGATGGCGACGGCATCGGCCTGCACGCGGGCCTGCGCCAGGCCCTCATCCAAGCCGTCGATCAGCACCACAAATTCGTCGCCGCCAAAACGGGCCACGGTGTCGCATTGGCGCACGCTGCCCGACAGGCGCTCGGCGACCTGGCTGAGCAGTTGGTCTCCCATGTCGTGGCCCAGGGTGTCGTTGAGGTCCTTGAAATTGTCCAGGTCGATGAACAGCAGCGCCCCATGCTGGCGGTTGCGCTGGCTGCTGAGCACCGAGCGCTGCAAACGGTCGAGCAGCAGACGCCGGTTGGGCAGCTGGGTAAGCACGTCATAGAACGCCAAACGCTCGATCTCCTGCGCGGCGTGCTTGCGGTCGGTGATGTCAATGGTGTAGCCGTGCATCAAAACCGTGCCGTCTGTTTCGGCCTGCAAGGCGGCGCTGGTCATGTGCCAACGCACCGCGCCATCGGGTGCCGTCACGCGGTATTCGCAATGCCAGGGCCGAAGCGAGCGCACCGCGCGGGCCAGCGAGCGGCGCAGCATGGGAAGATCTGAAGGCAAGACATTGCGCTCCAGCGCCTGGGTGTCCTGGCGCACCAGCTGGTTCGACACACCCATCAATTCATTCACTGCCTCGCTCACGTACGGCAAGCTGTGGCTGCCGTCCGGATGAATACGGCACTGGTAGATAAAACCTGGAATGCTGCCGGCAATGCTCTGAATGA
The DNA here is from genome assembly GCA_049291355.1 of Giesbergeria sp. Classification (GTDB taxonomy): domain Bacteria; phylum Pseudomonadota; class Gammaproteobacteria; order Burkholderiales; family Burkholderiaceae_C; genus Simplicispira. Next base: position 2,013 of record JBATPF010000217.1, on the reverse strand, counting down.
AGTCGAGCTGATCGCGCAGACGGCCCGCAGAGCGGTGCTCATCGGTCACGTCCTGCACCACCCCCATCTCCACCAGCACGCCGCCTTCCACGGCAGCGCGCCGCGTGCGCGAACGCATCCAGCGCACCTCGCAATCGGGTCGGCGCCACCGGTATTCGACGTCGCCGGCGGGCTCGCCTTCGGGAGCCGAAGCGACCACATGGAGATCCTCTGGCAAGACGCCGCTGAGCGCACGCTCAGTGCCGATCCACTCCTGGCGCTCGAACCCGGCAATGTCGCATAGCCCCGGCGACCACAGCAGCACGGATTCGCCCTCGTCCCGGATCCGGCGCCAATAGCCGGTGCGCGCCATGCTCTCCATGGTTCCGAACACTTCGGTCTGCTCTTGCAGCTCGCGCCGGGTATCGTGAAGCACTGCTTCGGTGTCGGTCAGGGTGTAGCGCAGTTGTTCCAGCTCGGAAATATCCTGCACCGTCACCAGAATGCTGCCCAAACCGGTGCAATTCGCATGGATTTTCCAGGCCAGCACCAGGCGCCCCTGCTCACGCAGCACATGCCGGCACGTCAGCGCCTCCCCCGTGCGCGCAACGGATTCCAGTTGCTCTACCACCAGCGTTCCGGCCAGTTGGACAAACACCTTGACCGCCGAGACGCCTGGCGACAGCGCGGCCCGCAGCCCCTGCATTTGGCGCGCGGCGGCGTTGGCCGACACCAGACACAACTGCGCGCCGCGCAGACGAAACGCGAGCAGCGCAACAGGCACCGCGTCGAGCGAGGCCTGCAGCGGCGACGTGTCCTGAGGCAGCGCAGAGCGCTTCGCCGGCTCACGAGCTGGGTCTTGAAGCACTGACGGGGTTTCGGTCACGCAAAAATCTCCCGCAAACAAGGCACACGGCACGTTTTGCACAGACACAAACGCCGCAGATGAAACGAGGCACGCCGGAACATAGTATGTCAAAACGTAACGAATCGGCCGACCTATTTCCCTATGCGGGTCAAGCGTTGGTGCATTCTTCGAGCGCCTTGGCTCGATCAGGGACAATGCGAGCCCCAAAGAAGGGCCACCCAGCAGGGCCAGCCTCAACCTGTCGCACCGCATGACCGACACACCACACACCCCCATGATGCAGCAGTACTTCGCCCTCAAGGCCGAGTACCCCGACACGCTGCTGCTCTACCGCATGGGCGATTTCTACGAGGTCTTTTTCGCCGATGCCGAAAAGGCCGCCCGCCTGCTCGATATCACGCTGACCCAGCGCGGCCAGTCGGCCGGCCAGCCCGTGGTGATGGCGGGCGTGCCCTTTCACGCGCTTGAGAACTACCTGGCACGCCTCATCCGCATGGGCGAATCTGTGGCCATTGCCGAGCAAGTGGGCGACGTGGCCACGGCCAAGGGGCCGGTAGAGCGCAAGGTGGTGCGCGTGGTCACGCCCGGCACCCTGACCGACACCGAACTGCTGTCCGACAAAGTCGAATCCACCCTGCTCGCCGTGCACGCCGGCAAGCGCGCCCGCTGTGGTCTGGCGTGGCTGAGCGTGACGCAGGGCTGCGTGCTGCTGGCCGAGTGCGCGCTGGACGAACTGCCCGCCTGGCTGGCCCGCATTGCGCCCAGCGAACTGATCTACAGCGCCGGCGTCACCGAGCGCTTTGAGCAAAGCCTCAAAACCCTGCGCCAGCAAGGCATTTTTGGCTGCCCGGTGGCGCCGCGCCCGGACTGGCAGTTCGACGCGGCGCTGGGCGAGCGCACCCTGCTCGCGCACCTGCAGGTGGCGACACTGCAGGCCTTTGGCGCGCACGAGTTGCACGAGGCCCACGCCGCCGCCGCCGCGCTGCTGCACTACGCCGAGCACACCCAGGGCCGGCCACTGACGCACATCCACAGCCTGCGCGTGCAGCGGGGCAGCGAGCTGATCGACCTGCCCGCCAGCACCCGGCGCAACCTCGAACTCGTCAAAACCCTGCGCGGCGACGACGCCCCCACGCTGTTCTCCCTGCTCGACACCTGCATGACCG
>JBATPF010000216.1:0-3246 GCA_049291355.1 Giesbergeria sp. | reverse complement strand
GCTTCATGCACCCCAAAGACGGCCGCCCGGTGTTCTTCTACCCATGGGAAGGCGCCACGCTGGTGGGCACCACCGACCTGGATCACCGCCTGGATCTGGATGTGGAGGCCAGCATCACCGTGGCCGAGGTGGCCTACCTGCTCGACGCCGTGAACGACCAGTTCCCCACCGCGCAGGTCACCGCTGCCGACATCAGCGCCTGCTATGCCGGCGTGCGCCCTGTCATTGACGACGGTGAGCAAGATGCATCCAAAGCCACGCGCGACCATGTGGTGCGCGACGAATCGGGCTTGGTCACACTGGCGGGTGGCAAGCTCACCACCTTTCGGCTGATGGCACAGGATGCGCTGGCCTTGGCTGCACCCCACGCGGGCAAGGCGTTCGAGAAAGACGATGCGCCCTTGTTCACCCCCGCTCCGAAACTCAACCCCCACTGGAGCCCGGCCATGCGCCAGCGCCTCACTGCACGCTACGGCGCGTACGCGGCCGACTGGAGCACCGGCGCCCGCGACGACGATTTGCACACCATCCCCGGCACCCAAACCCTGTGGCTGGAGCTGGCCATCGCCGCCCGGTTTGAGGCCGTGCAGCACCTCGACGACCTGCTGCTGCGCCGCACGCGGCTGGGCATTCTTTTGCCGCGCGGTGGCCTGGACCACCTGCCGCGCATCCGCAAACTCTGCGCCCCGCATCTAACGTGGGACGAGGTCCGCTGGGAGCACGAGGTGGACCGCTACCGCGCACTCATCGCCGCGCACTACCAGCCGCCGGGCGCGGCGCAGGCATTGGGCGCAGCGCAGGCATTGGGCGCAGCGCAGGCATTGGGGTCGGATCACGATTTCGCGCAGCGAAACTCGTGCTCTGACCCCAATGCCGGAACAGACCCGAATCCCGGAACGACAGCACAGCATGCGACGCGCTGACTGGAGCCGCATTTTCTTTTTTGACCGCATGCCTTTGCGGACGGCGGGTGCCGGGATGTGCGCCCGGCGGCGCAGTCACTTTCGTTCGCTTCGCCGAAAGAAAGTAACCAAAGAAAGGGCGACCCCGCTGCTCGTGTCCCCTTCGCTGCGCTGCGGGGCAACCTGCGGTGCGCGGCGCAAAGCGGGGTCCGCGCAAACTCGCTTCGCTCAAACAGCGCGCGGCCCTGATCCGCTTTGCGCCTGTGCTCCTCGGCACGGACAGAGGGGATTGGGAGCCAAACAGCCCTTCGGGCCATCGCTGCGCTCGGCCTCAGCACGGGCATGGGCGCGGCGCAGGCATTGGGGTCGGATCACGATGCAGCGCAGCGAAACTCGTGCTCAGACCCCAATCCCGGAATGGTGGGCGCGGTCTCCGCTAGCTCAAGCGACCGCTTCCAAGACAATTCAAAAAGTAGATAAAAACAGCCTCTAGCGCTTATCCAGCAAGCGCGAGTAGCTATCAAAACAGAAGTCCACCGGAGACACCATGACCGCCCCCTACCTGCTCGCCATCGACAACGGCACGCAAAGCGTGCGCGCCCTGCTGTTCGACCTGCACGGCAACCTGGTGGACAAATCGCAGGTAGCGATCACCTACCAATCCCCTGAACCCGGCTGGATGGAGGCGGACGCCGACGTGTTCTGGCAAGCCCTGTGCCAGGCCTGCCAGCAACTGTGGCAAACCACCAGCGTGAACAAGAGTGACATTGCAGGCCTGGTCATCACCACGCAACGCGGCACCACCCTGGCGCTGGACGAGCACGGCCAACCCCTGCGCCCCGCGATGATCTGGCTCGACCAGCGCCGCGCCGAGCACGCCCCGCGCCTGGCCTGGTGGTGGGAAGCGGCGTTTCGCGCCATTGGCATGCGCGGCACCGTGCGCCACTTCCAGAAAGAGGCCGAGGCCAACTGGATCGCCCAGCACCAGCCCGACCTCTGGGCGCGCACCCGCACCTACTTGCTGCTCTCGGGCTACCTCAACTACCGCTTCACTGGCCGCTTTGTCGATTCGATCGCATCGCAAGTCGGCTACGTGCCCTTCGACTACAAAAAAGGCCACTGGGCGCCGCCGCACGACTGGAAGTGGCAGGCCCTGCCCATTACGCAGGACATGCTGCCCGAGCTGGTGGCAGCGGGCACGGTCATTGGCGAAGTGAGCCAACAGGCCGCACAGGACACGGGCATCCCCGCCGGATTGAAGGTGCTGGCAGGCGCGGCAGACAAGGCCTGCGAGGTGCTGGGCGCCGGGTGCCTCACGCCCGAAATTGCCTGCCTCTCGTACGGCACCGCCGCCACCATCAACACCACCACGCCGCGCTACCTGGAGGCCACGCCCTTCATCCCGCCCTACCAGGCGGCGGTGCCCGGCCACTACAACACCGAGGTGCAGATCACGCGCGGCTTCTGGATGGTCAACTGGTTCAAGGAGCAGTTTGGTCTGCACGAGCAGCAGCAGGCCGTGCGGGAGGGCGTGACGCCCGAGAGCCTGTTCGACGCCCTGGTGGGTCGCGTGCCGCCAGGCGCCCAGGGCCTCATGCTGCAGCCCTTCTGGAACCCCGGCATCAAGGTGCCCGGCCCCGAGGCCAAGGGCGCGGTGATTGGCTTTGGCGACGTGCACACCCGCGCCCACCTGTACCGCGCGATTCTTGAAGGCCTGGCCTATGCGCTGCGCGAGGCCAAGGAGCGCATCGAAAAGCGTGGCGGCGCGCCTATCACCCTGGTGCGCGTCTCGGGCGGCGGCTCGCAAAGCGACGCGGCCATGCAAATCACCGCCAACATCTTCAACCTGCCCTGCGAGCGCCCGCATTTGTACGAGACCAGCGGCCTGGGCGCGGCGATGATTGCTGCCGTGGGCCTAGGCCTGCATGCCGACTACGCAACCGCCGTGGCCGCCATGGCGCGCATGGGCGACCGGTTCGAGCCCGAGCCGCAGCATGCACACACCTACGATCAGCTCTACCGGCGCGTGTATTGCCGCATGTACAAGCGGTTGCAGCCGCTGTACCAGGAGATCCGCGCGATTACCGGCTACCCTTCACACGATTGACCACCGCATCCATTCCCTGGCAAATACCATGCGCACTGCCTCTTATGTCCTGTTTTTTGCTGCGCTGACCGGCTGTTCCGGCTCCGCTCTCGCGTGGAGCAACCACGCCATGGTCAGCTACCGGGCGCTTGAGCGCATGCCGGAACTGAGCGTGCAGGTGGCGGCCGAGCCGCTCGAAGCGTTTCTGAAGAACGAAGACAAGGCCATCGAGGCGCTGCTCAAGGACGACGAAGACTG
>JBATPF010000215.1:0-26327 GCA_049291355.1 Giesbergeria sp. | reverse complement strand
GCCAGTGCCCCCGCGCAAGGGCCGCCCCGCCGCGCTGGGGGCGTCCCCCTTGGGGGAAGGCGCGAAGCGACTCAGGGGGTGGTGTGCCATCGTCAGGCCTGCGTCTGCTGTGCGCGCAGCGCGCTCTGGATCGCGCCACCCAGCTTCTTGGCGTACGCCGGGTCCGTGGCGTAGCCTGCCTTTTGCAGCTCGGCCGCGTAGGCGGTGGCCGATCCCGTCTTGGCGCTGGCCTGCGCCTTGTTGTAGCGCGGGTTGTCGTTGATCAGGCGGGCATAGTCGCGGAACGAATCCTCGTAGGAGTTGTAGGCGCGGAATTTGGCAACCACCTTGTGCGCCACGCCGTTTTCGTATTCGGTGGTGGTGACTTCGGCCACTTTGCCGGTCCAGCCGCGCCCGGCCTTGATGCCGAAAAGATTGAATGAGGTCGAGCCATCGGCGTTCTTGATTTCGCTCTTGCCCCAACCGGTTTCGTGCCCGGCCTGGCCCAGCATGAAACTCGACGGAATGCCGCTGTCCAGGGCCACGCGCTCGGCGGCGTCACTGTGGTACTGCACGAAATCGTCGCGTCCCTTGGGGGCCGGGCCCATGGGCGCGGCCGGGGTGGCCGAAGTTGCAGTGCGTGCAGCCGGGCGCGCCAGGCTGAGCGTGGAGGGCGAGACGAGGTTCACATCGCCGCCCATGAGCTGCTGCGCCAGCTGGCGCGAGATCGCCTCCGACAGTCCGCCGGGCCGGCCCGACATTTGCACCGACAGTTGCTGGTCCAGCAGGTCTGCGCCCAGGTCGCCTTGGGGGCTGTCGAGCAAACCCGACTTCATGGTCGCCTCGCGCATGCTCTTGATCATCTCGCGCATGAACAGCGACTCGAACTGTTTGGCGGCTTCCTTGGTGGCCTCTGGATTGTTCTGGCCGGCCTGAAATTTGAGGTTGTTGAGCGAACGGGCGTCCACTGCCAGCGCGTTGGACGTACTGGCGGCGGTGGTGGCGGAAAGCGAGAAAGCCATTTCAGTCCTCCTTTCGCGGGCCGTGGGCGGGCATCAGATCACCTCCAGCTCGGCATTGAGGGCGCCAGCGGCCTTGATGGCCTGCAGGATCGCCAGCAGGTCGCCCGGCGTGGCGCCCAGGGCGTTGAGCGCGCGCACCACGTCGGCCAGCTGCGGCGACGACGGCACCTGAATGAGGGCGCCGGGCTCCTGGTTGATCTTGATGCTGCTTTGCTGCGTCACCACCGTTTCGCCCTTGGAGAACGGAGCCGGCTGGCTGATGACCGGCGTGGAGCTGATCGTGATCGACAGGTTGCCGTGCGCAATGGCGCAGGGCCCGAGCGTGACCGCCTGGTTGAGCACCACCGAGCCGGTGCGGGCGTTGATGACCACCTTGGCCGCCGGCGCGATGGCGTCGAGCTGGAGTTCTTCGAGTTCCGCGATAAAGCCTACGCGGGCGCCGGGGTCGGTGGGCGCGCTGACCTGCACGGTACGTCCGTCCAGGGCGGTGGCGCGGCCCGCGCCCATGCGCTTGTTGATGGTGTCGGCCACGCCGCGAGCGGTCTGGAAATCCGAAGCGTTCAGTCCCAGGGTGATGAAGTCGCCGTCGTTGAGCGGTGTGGGCACCGAGCGCTCCACCTGCGCGCCTTGCGGAATGCGGCCCGCGCTCAAATGATTGATTTGTACCTTGCTGCCGCCCGACGAGGCGCCGGCGCCGCTGATCACCACACTGCCTTGGGCCAGCGCATAGATTTCACCGTCCGCACCGCGCAGCGGCGTCATCATGAGGAGTCCCCCCTTGAGCGACTTGGAGTTGCCCATGGACGAAACGGTGACGTCGATCTGCTGGCCCGGCTGGGCAAATGCGGGCAATTGCGCCGTGACGACGACGGCGGCGACATTTTTGAGCTGCAGTTGCGAGGACGCGCCTGCTGGCAGGCTGATGCCCATCTGCTGCAGGTAGTTTTGCATGGCCTGCGTGGTGTAGGGCATCTGGGTGGTCTGGTCGCCCGTGCCGTCCAGCCCCACCACCAGGCCATAGCCCGTCAACTGGTTGCTGCGCACGCCTTGCACTGCGGCCACTTCCTTCACGCGCATCGCGTGCGCAGGCAAGGCGGCGGCCAGCGCCAGCAACAGGCCAGCGCAGAGCATGCGAAGAAGGGGTGGGCGCACGTAGGTCATGGAGCCATTGTGCGAGCCGGTCAGGAATGCGAACGGACGATAAAGCCCGGCAAAGCCCGCCAATTGGCGCAGTCGCCGTGCCTGTGTCAACGGCTCAAAAATACAAGCAAAAATGGCCTCTAGCGCTTATCCAGTAAGCGTTAGAAGCTATAAGAGTAGGAGTATTTTGTTGCGGAAAGCGCCACGCGGGGAGCGCGGCGCTGTCGCTCAGAATGGGGTGACGTTGTTGAAAAACCGCCCCAACCAGCCCGTGACCTGCGCCTCGCCCTGGGCGCCGCGTCCACGCGACTCGACGCGCACATTGGCCACCTGGGTCGAGTTGACGATGCTGCCTGGCTGCAGCGTACGCGGGTCCACGGTGCCTGAGAAGCGCAGCACGTCCACGTTCTCGTTGACGCCAATCTGCTTTTCTCCGGCCACCACCAGATGGCCATTGGGCAGGACCTGCACCACGGTGGCGGTGATGGAACTGGTGAAGGTGTTGGCGCTTTCTGTACCGCCCTTGCCGGCAAAGGTGTTGCTGGACTTGGCGCCCAGCTTGGTTTTGTCGGTGAAGCTGGAGCCGACAAAGGGCAGGGCGGTGATGCCCGCCTCGACGCCCGAAGCGCGATCCACGGTGGACGAGGACTTTTGGCTGGCCGAAACGTTCTCCACGATCACCACGGTGACGTTGTCGCCCACCATGCGCGCGCGCCGGTCTTCGAAGGCCGGGCGGTAGCTGGCGGTATGGAACAAACTCCCCGTGGCCGGCCCCTGCACCACGGGTTGCGGTGCGACGGGCACCGGCGTGGTCGGCAGAATGTCCACTGGCGGCGTCGGGGACAGACTGGCGCAGCCGCCCAGCAGCAGGGCGAAGCCCGCGCTGGCCAGGTTGGCAAGCCGTGACAGGGAGAAAAGCTTGAACGCGCGCATGGCAGGGGCCTTTGGAAGGGTTCAGAGTTGGGCCAGTTTGGCCAGCATCTGGTCGGAGGTCTGGACTGCCTTGGAGTTCATCTCGTAGGCGCGCTGCGTCTGGATCATGCTGACCAGCTCCTGCACCACGTTCACGTTGGAGGTCTCCAGGTAGCCCTGCACCACGGTGCCCAGGCCATTGGTGCCGGGCGTGCCCTGCGTGGGTTGCCCAGAGGCAGCGGTTTCGATGTAGAGGTTCTCGCCGCGCGGCTCCAGGCCGGGCGGGTTGATGAAGTTCGCCATGGCGAGGTTTCCCAGCGGCTGCGGCGCGGTGTTGCCGGGCAGCAGGGCGGCCACGGCGCCGTCGGCGCTGATGCTGATCGAGGTGGCGCTGGGCGGAACCGTGATGCCATTGGCTACGGGCAGACCGCCAGCCGTCACCAGACGGCCTTGCGCGTCTACCTGGAAAGAGCCATCGCGGGTGTAGCCGGCCGTGCCGTCGGGCAGCGTCACCTGGAAAAACCCGTTGCCCTTGATGGCGACGTCCAGGTTGCTGCTGGACTGTTGCAGGCCGCCCTGCATGAAGTTGCGGCTGGTGGCCACGGTGCGCACGCCCAGGCCCAGGTGCAGACCCGTGGGCAACTGGTTCTGCTCGGTGGTCTGGCTGCCTACCTGGCGCAGGTTTTGGTAGATCAGGTCTTCGAACACCGCACTGGCGCGCTTGTAGCCCGTGGTGGAAACGTTGGCGAGGTTGTGCGAGATGACGTCCAGCTGCGTCTGCTGCGCTTCCATGCCGGTCTTGGCGATCCAGAGGGAATTGATCATGGCTTGCTCCTTGGCTGCGATCAGCCGTTCATGCTCAGCAACTGGCTGGCCGATTTGTCGTTGGTCTCGGCGGTTTGCAGCAAGCGCATCTGTTGCTCGAATTGGCGCGAGGCGGCGATCATTCCGACCATGCTTTCCACCGGGTTCACATTGGACCCTTCCAAGGCGCCTGGCAGCAGGCGCGCCGTGGCGTCCTGCGGCAGGGGTTCGCCGGAGCGCGCGCGAAACAGGCCGTCGTCGCCGCGCACCAGCGGGTCTTCTTTGGTGGGCGTGGCCAGTTTGAGGCGGCCGATGGCCGAGGGTGGCTGGCCGGCCACCTTGGCAGTGATGGTGCCGTCAGAACCCAACGACACTTCCGCCCCAGGTGGCACGTCGATCGGCGCTCCACCGTCCGAGAGGACCGGCAGGCCCGCGCCCGTCAGCATCTGCCCGTTGGCGTTCACCTCAAAAGCCCCGCCGCGCGTATAGGCCTCGGTGCCGTCCAGGCCTTGCACGGCAAACCAGGCATTGCCCGTGGCCATGGCGTCCAGATTGCGCCCGGTGCGCTGCACGGCACCGGGCGTGTCGCGGTAGCCGGAGGTGGCTTCGAGCGCAAACACGCGCGTGCTCGCACCATCGCCCTGCAGCGGCACCGCGCGAAACGTGGAGAGCTCGGCACGAAAACCCGTGGTCGAGGCATTGGCCAGGTTGTTGGACAGCACCGCCTGCCGCTGCGCGGCGGCGTTGGCGCCCGTCATGGCGGTATAGATGATGCGGTCCATGGTGCAGGCTTTCTTTTTCTATGCGTTGCTTCAAGAAGCCTGTGGCGTGGCGTTCGTGCCTGGCGCGGCCTGCGCCAGCGACCGCCGCGCAAGGGCCGCCCCGCAGCGCTGGCGGTGTCCCCCTTCCCGCAGCGCGCAGCGATGCGAGAGAAGGGGGAAGGCGCGCAGCGACGCAGGGGGTTGGCGCCTCATCTCAGATTCACCATGGTGGACATCACCTGGTCTTGCGTCTTGATGGTCTGGGCGTTGGCCTGGTAGGTGCGCTGCGCGGTCATCATGTTGACCAGCTCGGCGGTCAGGTCGACGTTGGAGTCTTCCAGTGCGCCGGAACGCAGCATGCCCAGATTGCCCACCCCTGGCTTGCCCATGACGGGAGTGCCGGAATCGTTGGATTCCACCCAGTTGTTACCGCCGACAGAAATCAGACCTTGCGGATTGCGGAAGGCGGCCAGGGCCACCTGCGCTTCGGCACGGGTGACGCCATTGGAATAACTGGCCATGACCATGCCGTCGTTGGAGATGTTGATGCTGGTGAGTTCGCCCGAGGCATACCCGTCCTGCGTGAGATCGGCCACCGCAAACTTGCTGCCGAACTGCGTGGTGCTCGCCAGATCGATGGTTACGGGCCAGGGGGCGGGCGGGTTGTTGGGGTTGGTCAGCGCTGGATCCACCGTCACCACGAACGGGTTGGTGCTGGCGGCCGTGTCGTATTTGCCATTGGCGTCAAAAGCGACGTTGCCAATAGGGGCCGCCACGACAGGCGGGACGGCCGTCGGGTCGTCGAGCTTGTCATACACCTCCCAGGTGTTGGCAGTGGCGGTTTTGACGAAATACAGGCTGACGGGAACGGCGACGCCCTGGCTGTCGTACACGTTGATCGAGGTGCCGTAGGTTGAGCGCGGAGTCGGCGGAACCTGCGTGGCGGCTTCTTTGGCGCGGGCATCAAGGTTGATGGCGGCCTTGATGTTGTCGGTCTTCTTGGCTGGAATCGGCGCGCCTGTGGGAAAGCTCAGCGGCACGGGCTCGGAGGTGCCGGCGCCCGTGGTGGCGTCTACCTTGAATCCCATGACATGCGAACCGTCGTTGGCAATCAGGTCACCGGTCTTGTCGAGCTTGAAGTTGCCGGCCCGGGTATAGGCTGGCGAGCCATCGGGCTGCTGCAGCCGGAAGAAACCACCGCCATTGATCGCAACGTCGAGATTGTTGCCGGTGATGGTGATGTTGCCTTGAGAGAACTGCTGCGCCACGGCCGCAACCTCGACACCGATGCCGGCGTTGCTGCCGCCGCCGGTGCCAATCGATGCGGCAACGATGTCGGCAAACTCGCTGCGCGAGCCCTTGAAGCCCACGGTGTTGGAGTTGGCAATGTTGTGGCCAATCACGTCCAGGTTTTTGCTGGCAGCGTTGAGGCCGGAGAGACCTTGTTGAAAACCCATGGTGTGCTCCTGAAAGGGTGGATGCGGAACGCGTGGTTAAAGAATGGCCTTGATGGCGCTGTAGCTCGTCGTGCCGCCGCGAGACAGCTGCAGAGCCAGTGCACCGTTGTCCATGCTGACGGCGGTGACCTGGTCTACCGCAAGGGGGACAGCGTCTACCGGCGCGTCGCCGTTGGCAGCCATGACCTTGAAGTGCAGCGGGCCGGTGGCTTCGTAGTCGCCCGCCTGCCAGTCGAAGTTGTAGCGACCGGCCTTCAGCGCCCCCAGATCGACCGTGCCCACCTGTTTGTTGTTGACATCCAGCACCTGGACCTGCACGCCGGCCGCAGAGCCCGCCAAGTCAAAGGCACCGCCACCGCTCTTGGTTTCGGTGTCGAACGTGAGCGTGTTGTCGGGCACCAGCACGTTGCGGCCCACCATGGCGCTGCCCTGCATCAGTTGCTGCGCCGCAAACTGACCAGCCAAGCCTTTGACGGTTTCGTTCAGCTGCTGAATGCCGGTGACGGTGTTGATCTGCGCAATCTGCGAGGTCATCTGCGCGTTGTCCATCGGATTCATGGGATCCTGGTTATTGAGCTGCGCCACCAGGAGCTTGAGAAAGCGGTCCTGGGCGGACGCGGCGTCGTCCGCAGCGTTCGTTTTGGTGGTCGGGGTGCCGCCCGTGTCGAGCACGCTGGTGGTAGATGAAGTGCTGCTGATCATGGAAGGAACTCCGGTTTACTGACCCATCTGCAGGGTTTTGAGCAGCAAGGTCTTGGCCGTATTCATGACCTCGACGTTGTTCTGGTAAGAACGCGAGGCAGAAATCATGTTGACCATTTCCTCCACGGCGTTGACGTTGGAATGTGTGACATAGCCGTCCGCATCGGCCATGGGGTTGCTCGGGTCGTGTACCTTGCGGCCGGGGGTGTCGCTTTCATGGATGGCGCTGACGCGCACGCCAGCCGCGTCGTCGCTGCCCATCGGCGCCGTCTGAAAAACCACCTGACGGGCCTTGTAGGCCTTGCCATCGGGCCCGGCGACGGCATCGACGTTGGCCAGATTGCTGGCCACCACGTTGAGGCGCTGCGCCTGTGCGCTGACGGCACTTGAGGAGACGTTGAATATGGAAAACATCGACATGGGCTACCTCGCTGGCCTATTGGCCCTGAATGGCGCTGAGCATGGTCTTGGCGTTGCCATTGATGAAGCGCAGCGTGGCTTCGTACCGCACGGCGTTGTCCATGAAGGCAGCGCGTTCGCGGTCCAGATCGACCGTGTTGTTGTCCAATGCCGGTTGCGTCTGCACGGCGTAGCCCAAGGTACTGCGCTCGGAAAAGCCAGGCAGCGGGATGTGACCGGGCGCGGTGGTACCGTAGTCGCCACTGCGGCCCTCCTGGCTGACCGACATGGCGCCCTTGCCCTGTGAGCCTCCCGTGGCGGCGCTGAGCGCTTCGGCGAACTTCATGTCGCGGGCCACGTAGCCCGGGGTGTCGGCATTGGCAATGTTGCTGGCAAGAAGACGCTGGCGCTCGGCACGCAGCATCAGTGCTGTGCCTTGAAAGTCGAGCCGGTTGGTCATCTTGTCGAGCATGTCGTACCTCACACCTCTTTTGTATCTGTGCCGAGGGCAGGGCCTGCGGCGTGGTTTGATTATGGAAACTCAGGCGTTTTTCTAAAGTGGAAAGAACGCGGCAATTGGCGCGCAGTTCGGTGCTTTGTGGCGCGCGACGCTGCCTATAGTGCAAGGGGTGAAAAGGCCTGCAAGCGCGTGGCCTGCCTTCCAAGGAGAATCCACATGCCTTATCCGTTTTTTGACTGCCTGAGCCCCATGGGATGGGTGCGCGTGGCAGGCGCCTGCGCGCTGACTCTGCTGCTCGGCTCGGGCGCCTGGGCGCAAGGCGCCGCGACGTTGACCCAGATTACGCAAAGCTGGATCGACAACAGCCTGCACAGCGGCGCCGCAGCCCAGTTGCCACTGCGCATGGAAGTGGAGGTCGGCGAACTGGACCCCCGCCTGCGCCTGACGGCCTGCGCCCGCGTGGAACCCTATCTGCCTGCTGGCTCGCGCTTGTGGGGGCGCACGCGGTTGGGCCTGCGCTGCGCTGAAGGTACGAACCGCTGGAACGTGTTTTTGCCGGTTACGGTCAAGGCGTTTGGTCCCGCTTGGGTGCTGACGGGCAATGTGGCCTCAGGTGCGGTATTGACCCAAGCCGACGCTACCGAAACCGAAATCGATTGGGCTGCGGATTATTCTTCCGTGGTCGCAGACCCCGCGCTCTGGGTGGGCCAGGTGGCTGCGCGCCCCTTGCAAGCAGGGCAAGCCTTGCGCCAATCCATGGTGCGCGCGCCCAAATTGTTCCAGGCAGGGGCGCAGGTGCGGGTGTCGGCCCAAGGCGTCGGCTATGCAGTCAGCACAGGTGGCCAGGCGCTCAGCGCGGGCAGCGCCGGACAGACTGTGCGCGTCAGAATGGATAATGGAAAGGTAATTAGCGGTGTTGTTGACGAAAATGGAACAATAGCGGTAAACCTTTGATGCGATCCGTCCACTTAGACCTAAAGTCTGGCGCATGGGCGTCGAAAACATTCCTACCGGTCCCCGACTTGCAGGGGGCATGGAGAAGGCAATGAAAATAGGTCAACAACCGGAACTGTCCAGCGCCGTCGCGCAGTCGAACGCCTCCAAGCAGGCCAAGACCGCCGCACTGGCGACAGAGGCTAGCGCCAAGGCGCCTGCGTCCGCCGCAGCTGCGGGCGTGCCGGTGACGCTTTCGCGCACCGCACGGGAAATTGAGCAAACGGGGCGCAACCAGAGCGATTTCGACGCGGGCCGTGTCAAAGCAGTGCGCAGCGCCATTGAAAACGGCACTTTCAAGGTCGATGCCGGAGCGATTGCCGACAAGATGCTGTCGAATGCCGAGGAAATCATTTCGCATTCGCGCGCTTGACCCGCCTGATCGCGCGATTTTTCCTGCAATCGCTGCAAGCCGACCTGTTGACGCATGACCACTCTCTCTCCTGTTGAGGAATCCCTAGCGGCTGTCGAAGCCTGCCTGGCCAGAGTGGGTGCGGCCTTGCAGAACTCCGAGGCCGACGCATTGCAGCGCGCGAGCGAACAACTGCGCATGGCGGCAGTGCATTTTTCTCAAGCGCTGCAGGGCTCTGCGGCGTCACTGTCCCCCGCGATGGTGGTGCGCGTGCGCACGGTCTCGGTGCGGCTGACCAGCCAGCGCGACGCACTGGCCCGCATGTCTGCTGTTGTGGACCGACAGGTGCGTACCCTTGTGCCCGAGCAGGCGCCATCGACTACCTACGGTGCTTCGCCGAGTGGACGAAGCGCGGGCGTGGCGCGTATTTACCGATCCGCAGGCTGAAACCATAAAAAAGGGCGAATGGCGCCCTTTTTTATGGTTTGCACTTCAGTGGCTGCGCATTCGGGCGCGCAGGCGTGCGATCGACTGGCTATGTAACTGGCAAACGCGTGATTCGGTCACACCGAGCACCGCAGCGATCTCCTTGAGGTTCATGTCCTGCTCGTAGTACATGCCCATGATGTGCTGCTCGCGTTCGGGGAGAGCTTCAATGGCAGTCACCAGTGCGTTGCGCAGGCGCTGATCGCGCAGCATCGCCATCGGGTCGGTGGGCGCGTCGTCCGTTTCGTGGCGTTCCAGAAAACCTTCGCCATCGTCGCCGTCGCCCCGCGTCATGTCTTCCAGATACACAAGCTGGGTGCCGCGCACCTTGCCCAGCAGGCTTTGGTAGTCGGGCAGGGACATGTCGAGTTCCAGAGCGATCTCCGATTCCAGCGGGCTGCGGCCAAGCTTTTGTTCGAGTCGTTGAACCGCTTTCTCAATATCCTTCTGGCTCTTGCGCGAACTGCGAGACATCCAGTCGGCTTCACGCAGTTCGTCCAGCATGGCGCCGCGGATGCGTTGGGTGGCGAAGGTTTCGAACTGGACGCCTTGCGTTGCCTCGAAGCGCGTCAAGGCTTCGGACAAACCCATCATCCCGACCTGGATCAGATCGTCAATTTCCACATTCGCGGGCAGCTTGGCGATCATGTGATGCGCCAGCCGGCGTACCAGAGGTACGTGCTGGCGCAACAGGGCATCCCGGTCAAGCTGGCCTTTTGCGGTGTAGGTCACGTCAGTGGCTCGTTGCAAGGGGCGTCGCGCGTCGCGCAGTATGGGTTGATGGTAGCGCAGCAAACAGCCCCGAAGCGCAAAGAGTTTCCGCATTTTCCAGGAGCTGCAGCGCCAGGCGTTGCATGTCTGCGGGTCGACGGGCGTCCAGCAACAGGGTGTGCGGAACCCGGCCCAGGTGCTTGGCAGCGCAGTCACACAGCACGCGCAACTGCTGCTGTGCGACCGCGCGCTCCTCGCTGCTATGCACCAGACGGGCGACGGTTCCCATCAAACCTGTATGCAGTGAAAGCATTTTCAGTTGCTGGTAGCTGCTGATCACGGCCTTGCTATCGTCTTCAAGCAAAACCAGCGGTGATGCGCTGGAGCCTTCCATGAGCGGCGACGCAAGCACGGCCATGGGCGCATACAGCAGAACGACGGCGTAGCGCCTCAGCAGGGGTTGCAATGCCAGCAAGGCTTGTGACGCGCCAGCGCGTCTGCTTGCAAGGGCGGCCAGTCCGCGCGCCGCAGGCAGCACAGCCAGCGAATCAGCGCCCGGCAGCTGGGCCGGGGGTTCAATCCACAGCGTGTCGTCCAGCAGTTCCAGCAGTCCGGGGGCTTCGGCCGTCTCGCGCTCTGATCCGTCGAGCACCACGGTGGGGTAGCCCAATGCTTGCAGATGGGTGCAGATATCCCACAGCACTTGCAGGCCCGTTCCGCCGGGTGCGCCCGCCACAGGAATCAGGCGCAGGCCGTCTTGCGGTGTGCGGCCGTACAGGCTGGTGCCTTGGTGCAAGCCGAATTCAAGCATCGATCAGTCCTCGGCTGCGTGGCTGCTCAGCATTGTGGGAAAAGAAAAAGTTCAGTTCGGTGCTCTTGGGATCAAAGGCCGAGCGAGCCGGAGAACGCATGGATGTTGCGACGAGCGCGTGGGCATCCGCGGCTTCCCAGTCTTCTGGTACACGCTGTCCGTTGGTCACGCCGCGCAGCAGCAACTGGTGGCGGATCAGTGCGTCCATAGACGGGCCAAGCTTTACGGCTTCGTCCACCTTGGTGAGGATCGCCTGCTGGACGCCCGGGCTCTTGAAGGCCATCAAGGTGTCTTCCAGGGTGTCGCCATGGCTGCCTGCATTGAGTACCAGCAGCCGTTGCACTTCGGGCAGATCAAGCACCTCCAGCATGTCGCGCCGGCGCGGGTCGCGCGGGGCCACGCCTGTGGTGTCAATCAGCACCATTTTCTTGCTGCTCAGCAAACCCAGAAGATCCTGCAGCGCTGCCTGATCGTGCGCAAGGTGCGCGACGATGCCCAGCATGCGGCCGTAGCTGCGCAACTGCTCATGTGCGCCGACGCGGTAAGTATCCAGCGTGATCAGGCCGACGCTGGCGGGACCATGGATGCGCGCACACAGGGCCGCGAGTTTCGCCGTGGTCGTGGTCTTGCCCACGCCCGTGGATCCCACCAACGCGTAGGTGCCGCCTTGTTCGTACAGGGGCTGCGTGTTGGCGTCGGTCTTTACATTGCGCTCCAGCACTTCCATCAACCAGCGCACCGATTCGGCGGCGCCAAGCTCTTCGGGAAGCCGCTCCAGAATCGTGCGTGCCAGCGCGGGGGAATAGCCGGCCCGAATCATCTTGAGCATCAGGTTGGACTGGATCGGGTTCTGACGTGCCTGTCCCAGCCAGGACAAAGTGTTGAAGCGGTCCTCGATCAGGTCTTTCATGGCCTGCAATTCGTGCATCACGCCATCCTGGTTCGACAGCTTCGGTGACTGCAATGCCATAGGGGGTTCGCGGCGTGAGCGCGCTGCGGGCTGCGGCGCTGCCTTGGTCAGCGGATTGTGGCGGGTCATGGGAGTGGCGGCAGCGCGCGGGACGGGCACCGTCTCGGGCGTGCTGGCTGGGCGCTCTGCCTGGAGCGTTTCGGCTTCCCCCAACGCTTCGTGGCGCCGACGCAGCATGCGCTCGCGCACATAGTCCTGGAACGACAGTGTGCTCATGGCCAGCGTTTCGGTGTCCTGGTGCACGGGGTTGCTGGCGGCCCGTACGTTGTTTGATTCGCGCGGCGCGCTCTTTGCCACCGGACGCTCCTGCATTGGGGGACTGGCCGCTTCGTCCAGCGCATTGAGCGATTCTTCTGCCGTCGCTACCACTTCCACGCCGTTGGGTGTGGGCCGGTTGGAAAGAATCAGCGTGCCATCGCCAAAGGCCATCCGGGCCTTGGCAAGCGCCTCGCGGGCCGTGGGCGCATGGAAGCGTTTGATGTTCATGCCGTTGCTCCTTTGAGGATGGGGCCAATGCGTATCGTGTGGGTTTCAGGAATCTCGCTGTGTGCCAGCACCTGCAGGCGCGGCGCCACGCGGCGCACCAGGCGGGAAATGGCGCCGCGAATGGCGTCGGGTACCAGCAGGCAGGCCGGCAGTCCCATCTCTTCTTGGCGCATCGCCACTTCCGCAGCTTTCTGCGTGAGGATGTCGGCGACGCCTGGATCCAGCGAGGGGCCGCTGGCGTTGCCCAGGGCTTGCACCAGCAGGCGCTCGAGGCCGGGCTCGATGGCGATCACATTGAGTTCCCGCGTCGGGCCGTAAATCTGCTGCACGATGGCCGGTGACAAGGCGACGCGAACACGCCGTGCCAGTTCCACCGGATCGGTGACGGCGCCAGCATGCTCAGCCAGCGTTTCGATGATGGTTCGGATGTCGCGGATGTGCACGGACTCCTCCAGCAGCAGCTGCAGCACTTTCTGGAACGTGGCAATCGACACCATTTTGGGGACCACTTCTTCGATGAGTTTGGGTGCCATCTTGGCCACATGCTCCACCAGTTGCTGCGTTTCGGTGCGGCTAAGGAGCTTGGCTGCCTGGACTTGCATTAAGTGTGACAAATGCGTGGCCATCACGGTTTCCGAATCAACGACGGTAAAACCGGCCATTTGCGCGGCTTCCTTCTGCTGATCGTCGATCCAGTGCGCTGGCAGGCCAAAGGCGGGGTCGGTCGTCGGCGTGCCAATGAGCGGCGTGCTGATGCCGCCGGGGTTAATGGCCAGATGCATGCCTGGAAAGGCTTCACCTTCGCCGACCATGACGCCGCGCAGAGTGATGCGGTATCCGCTGGGCTTGAGTTCGAGGTTGTCGCGCACATGCACCGGCGGGGGCAAAAAGCCCACTTCCTGCGCAAACTTGCGCCGCACGCCCTTGATGCGGGTGAGCAGATCGCCCTGGCGCGTTTTGTCTACGAGGGCAATCAGGCGGTAGCCAAGTTCCAGGCCCAGAAGGTCCACTGGTTGCAGATCGTCCCAGGTGGCTTCGCCGTCGCCGGCGGGCGCAGTGGCTTCTGCGACCGGAGGGGGCACTTTGGCGCGCTGCAGCAAAATCCAAGACAGATAGCCCAGCGCCGCGCCAATGGTCAGAAATACCACATGCGGCATGCCGGGAATCAAACCGAGCAGTACCAAAATGGCCGAGGTGATTCCCAGCACCTTGGGCGACATGAACAACTGCCGCACGATCTGCTGGCCCATGTCGGAATCCTTGCCGACGCGCGAAATCACCATGGCAGCCGCCACCGAGATCAAAAGACCCGGAATCTGCGCCACCAGCGCGTCACCCACGGCCATCAGGATGTAGGTGTCGGCTGCCTTGCCGGCGGACAATCCATGCTGAAGCATGCCGATGGCAAAACCGCCAACAATGTTGATCAACAAGATCAGGATACCGGCCACCGCATCGCCGCGCACGAACTTCGAGGCGCCGTCCATGGATCCGAAGAAGTTGGCTTCCTCCGCCACTTCGGCCCGCCGGCGCTTGGCCTCCGTCTCGTCAATCAGGCCCGCGTTCAAGTCGGCATCCACCGCCATCTGCTTGCCAGGCATGGCGTCCAGGGTGAACCGGGCAGACACCTCGGCAATGCGCTCGGCGCCTTTGGTGATCACAATGAAGTTGATGACCACCAGGATGGCGAAAACGATCAGTCCCACGGCAAAGTTGCCGCCAATCAGGAAGTGGCCAAACGCCTCAATCACTGCGCCGGCAGCGCCTGGACCGGTGTGGCCCTCCAGCAGCACCACGCGGGTGGAGGCCACGTTGAGCGAAAGGCGCATCAGCGTGGTCAGCAGCAGCACCGAGGGGAAGGCGGCGAAGTCGAGCGGCCTGAGCATGTAGGCCGCCACCATCATCACCATCAGCGCAACGGCGATATTGAGGGTGAAGAAGGTGTCGAGCAGCCAAGACGGAATGGGCAACACCATCAATGCCAGGATGGCTACCACCAAGAGCGGTGCCGAAAGGCCCGATGCACTGGCGAGTCGGCCGCCTGCCCACTGCTGGGCGGATTTCATCGTGACAGTCATGCGGGCTCACCTTGGTGGTTTGCGCGGTTTAGGGGGTCGAGTTCGGGCGGAACAAAGGGTTCGGGAACCTCACCGGGCATCGGGCCTTCACCGCGCAGCGCAGCCTTGAGGCGGTACACGTAGGCCAGCACCTGGGCCACGGCGGTGTACAGCGTGGCCGGAATCGGCCGGTCAAGATCCGCGTTGGCATACAGGGCGCGTGCCAGCATGGGCGACTGCAGCACCGGAACAGCATGTGTCTTGGCCAAATCGCGGATGCGCATGGCGATCAGATCGGTGCCCTTGGCAATGACCTGGGGTGCGGCCATGCCTTCCTCGTACTTCAGGGCGACGGCATAGTGCGTTGGGTTCATCACCACAAAATCGGCCTTGGGGACGGCGGCGACGCTGGCGCGATCGGCGATCTCGCGCTGGCGCTGGCGCAGGCGACCCTTGATCTCGGGGTTGCCGTCAGATTCCTTGTGTTCCTGCTTGACTTCCTGGTGCGACATCTTGAGACGCTGGCGAAAGAAGACCGACTGCAGTGGCACATCCACCAAGGCCGCCAAGAAAACTACCAACAGCAACAGCGCCATGCCTTCGGTCATCCAGTCGGCTACATGAGAAATGGCCGAATTGGAGGGTTGCAGCACCAGCGTGGCCATGTCGTCGATGCTGCTTCCAAGGTAATTCCACGCCACGGCCGCCAGGATTCCCGTCATCAGAACCATCTTGGCGACATTGGCCATCTGCTGCTTGGAAAACAGATTGGCCGCGCCTTTGAGCGGGTTGAGTCGGCTGAAATCCGGGGTGATCGGCTTGGCGCTGAACACCCAGCCACCGGCCGCAATGGCGCTCAACAGCGCGGCGCCGCCGGTCAGGAGGGCGAAAAAAGCGCTGGCAATCAGCCCGGTTCCGGCCATGGTTTGCAGGCGCGCAATCATCGATACGGGCGACTTCATGGTGTTGGCGTCGAAGGCCAGCTGCCGCGCCATGTCGAGGCGAAGATGCTCGATGAGCTGCGGTGCAAAAATCAGCAACACCATCGCCCCAGCTCCCAGAATCGCTAGGTGCGAGAGATCGCGCGAACGAGCAGCTTGCCCGTCGGTACGGGCCTTTTGCAGCTTGCGCTCGGTGGCGGGGAGGTTGCGGTCCTGGCTCGATTCCATGATGGCTTGACGGGTGGTGTCAGGCCATTGTCGTGAGCAGCGCCGGAATCTAAAGCGCGATAAGCGGGCGGGACGCCCTCTTGATTAGAGCCTGTTCATGGTCTCAGAAACCGAGGCTGGCCAGAAGGTCGTCGACTTGCGATTGGTCGGTCACCACGTCGGAGGTGGGCTCCGGGTTGACGACTGGCCCCGAAAGATGGTGGCTGACGGGTTCGGGTACGGCCACCACCGCGTTGGGCGGGGCGGTCTGAATGACCAAATGGACCAACTGCTCTTCAATGGTGGCGGCAAGGGCGACGACGCGCGCGATCACCTGGCTCGTGAGATCATGGAAATCCTGCGCCATCATGATCTCGGTCAGGTGTTCATCCGCCGTCTGGGTGACGCGCGAGACATCGTCCAGGAAGTTCATGATCGCGCCGGTTGCCACGGCGGCCACCGGATCGCGCACCAGCGCCTGACGCATGCGCGTGGCTTCTGCGGAGAGATAGTCGTGTTGCAGCTTGGCCTGCTCCACGCGGGTGAGCACCTTTTCTGCCGCTTCGCCGGTCAGGCGCGCAATGTAAGACAGACGGCTTTGCGCGTCGGGCAACTCGCCCATGGTGTTGCGCAATTGGTCTGCGTAGCCCAGTTCGCTAAGCGAGTCGTGCAGCTGGCGCGTGAGCAGGCCGATTTTCTGGTGAACATCGAGATCGGACGGTGGCGCGACAGGGTGAGCGATAGGGTCTTCCATGGCGATCTACAGCCCCGCCTTTTTGATGATCAAGGTCACTTTCTCTTCCAGCGTCGCCTTGGTGAATGGCTTGACGATGTAGCCGGCTGCGCCGCCTTGTGCGGCTGCCACGATGTCCTCCTTGCGTGCTTCCGCCGTCACCATCAACACGGGAAGGTGCTTGAGCTTCTCGTCGGCCTTGATCTCGGCCAACAACTGAAAGCCGTTCATGTTGGGCATGTTGATGTCGGTGACGACAAAGTCGAATTTGCTGTTGCGCAGCTTGTGCATCGCAGCAACACCGTCCTCGGCTTCGTCGGCGTCGGCAAATCCGCTCTCCTTGAGCAGGTTGCGGACGATGCGCCGCATCGTGGAAAAGTCGTCAACAATCAAAAAACGAAGGGCATTGGACACGTGGGACCCTTTCGGTCGGAAATTGCAAAGTACTAGCGCCCGACATTGGAAGCAGGGGCCGCAGGGGGCTGCGGGCTCACCGCCACGGCTGCCGGGCTGGCAGGAACGGCTTTTTCCTGCACTTGTGTATCCGATTGTGCCGCAGGCTCGGCAGTGTCTGTTCCCAGCAGCCGCTCTTCGGCTTCGCGGGTGAGCACCGTGATGCTGATGCGTCGGTTCGCTGCCGCGCGCGGATGCTGCGGGTCGAGCAGGTCACTGGCGCCCAGGCCCACCACCCGGGCGAGCTTGGCGTCGGGCATGCCGGCGGCCACCAGTTCGCGGCGCGATGCGTTGGCACGGTCCGCAGACAGCTCCCAGTTGCTGTAGCCGCGGTCTCCATTGCCGTACGGCGTCGCGTCGGTATGGCCGGCCAGACTGATGCGGTTTTGCACACCGCCCAGACCCGCGCCGATTTCGCGCAGGATGTCGCGCATGTACGGCTTGACCAAGGCGCTGCCGCTGTCAAACATGGGGCGATTCTGGTCGTCGACGATCTGAATCTGCAGGCCGTCGGGCGTGACATCAATATGGATTTGCGAGCGAAATTCATTCAACCGGGGGTTGTCCGCAATGATCGCGTCCATGCGCTCGCGCAGCGACTTGATGCGCTGGGCGTCGCGCTTGGCCTGTTCGGCACGCATTTCTTCGGCGGAGAGCCGCCGGTTGGTGCTTTTCTCGGCGTCGGTGCGCCGCACCTGGCCGTAGACCTTGCTCAGATCGTTGCCGCCGCCCGGAATGATGCTGGAGCTGTTGCCCGCGCCGGTTCCCCCCGACATGGCAACAGTCATGGGCGAATTGAAGTAATCGGCAATGCCCTGCAATTCCCCCTTGGCCGTGGAGCCCAGCAGCCACATCAGCAGGAAGAACGCCATCATGGCCGTTACAAAGTCGGCATAGGCGATCTTCCAGGCGCCTCCATGCACAGGGTGTTTGCCCTTGCGAACGCGCTTGACAATGATGGGCTGCAGTTTCTTTTCTGCCATCGTGGCCCCCGGCTATTTCCGGCCCTTCACGTGGCTCTCAAGCTCCAGGAAGGTGGGCCGGGCCGTGGAGAACAACACCTTGCGTCCGAACTCAATGGCCGTGGCCGGGTTGTAGCCCTGCATGCTGGCGAGCAAAGTGGCTTTGATGCACTGCAGCTCCTTGGCTGCATCGTCCATTCTTTGTTCCATCAGGCCGGCCAGAGGCTCCACCGCGCCGTAGGCCAGAAAAATTCCCAGAAACGTCCCCACCAGCGCCGAGGCGATCATGCCGCCCAGCACCGACGGCGGTTGCCCCACCGACCCCATGGTGTTCACCACCCCCAGCACGGCCGCCACGATGCCGAAGGCGGGCAAAGCCCCCGCCAGCCGCGTAAGGGCCGCCACGGGCGCATGGGCCTCTTCGTGGTGGGTGTCGATTTCGCTGTCCATCAACGATTCAATTTCGTGCGAATTGAGGTTGCCCGAGACCATCATGCGCAAATAGTCGGTCAGGAACTCAATCACGTGGTGGTCCGAGCCCACGGCGGGGTACTTCTTGAAGATCTCCGACTCCTGCGGCGCCTCGACGTCTTTCTCGATGGCCATCAGGCCGTCCTTGCGCGCCTTTTGCAAAATTTCGTAGAGCATGGCCATCAGCTCCATGTAGCGCGCCTTGTCGTATTTCGACCCCTTGAAATGGCCGGGCAGCGCTCCGAAGGTGGCTTTGAGTACCTTGGGCTGGTTGGTCACGATGAACGAGCCCAGCGCGGCTCCGCCGATGGTGATCATTTCGAACGGCAGCGCCTCCAGCAGCACCTTGATGTTGCCGCCGTGCGCAATGAATACGCCAAACACGCAGCCGAAGGTGAGGATGTAGCCGACGATGATGCTCATGGTTGCGCGATTCTGGCAGAGCCAAAGTGCTTTGTTCCGCAGAACTGTCCCGTGTAGCACCTCCAGATCGATCTGTCGCCGCGCCGCTGCGGGTGGCACGCCGGGCATGGTAGATCAAGAAATTTGAGTCATTTTGGCCTCTAGCGCTTTATCAGTAAGCAATTGAAGCTATCGTAAGTATAGCAACCCCGTGTTTTCCTCTGCCGCAGGCAAGCGAAAAGTAAAAAAATCACAAAAAGTTACGGGATGTCTAAAGTTTGTTGCATGTGGGTCCGATAACACATTCAACAGGGAATCGAAGCCCTGTACCTCACAGCATCAGCAAGCAAGGGCTTGGGTTGCCAAAGGTTGGGCCGCCGGCTAGCGCTGGCATTTTGATAACGGCAGCAATGCCGCACGTTTGGGCTTACACAAGGAGCTATCACCATGGCAGCCACTATCAACACCAATGTTCAGTCTCTCAATGCACAGCGCAACCTGAGCACCTCGCAAAACTCGCTGGCCACGTCCATGCAACGGCTGTCTTCCGGCCTGCGCATCAACAGTGCCAAGGACGACGCCGCTGGCCTGGCCATCTCGGAGCGCATGGCGACCCAGATCCGCGGCCTGAACGTTGCGACGCGCAACGCCAACGACGGCGTGTCGTTGGCGCAGACTGCTGAAGGCGCCTTGAGCTCGGTCAGCAACAACCTGCAGCGCATTCGTGAATTGGCCGTGCAGTCGCGCAACGCCACCAACTCCACGGACGACCGCGCGGCGCTGCAAAAGGAAGTGACCCAGTTGAAGGGGGAAATCAGCCGGGTTGCCAAGCAAACCGCGTTCAACGGCACCAATCTGCTCGACGGCAGCTTCACGGCTCAGGCGTTCCAGGTGGGCGCCAATCAGGGGCAAACCATCAACATCGCCGGGATTGCCAATGCGAACATTGACCAGCTCGGTACGTGGAGCAAGTCCTCCGCAGCGGTCACCGGCGCCGCAGCTACTGCCTTCACCGCCATCACCGCAGGCGATCTGAAGATTAACGGCATCAACATTGGTGCGATCGCCGCCGGTGGCGCTGCTCCTGCACAGGGAACAAACGTCGCCGCAGCTATCAACGCGCAAAGCGACCTGACGGGAGTGACCGCATCTGCGGACGGTGCGGGTCTTGTCACGCTCACGTCGAACGCTGCATTTACGGTGGCCATGTCGGGCACAGCAACCACGGCTACGACTGGGTTGACGGCTGCCACCACGGCCCTCGTAGCAGGGTCGACCAATACCGGCTTTGCCAACCTGGATGTTTCCACCACGAGCGGTGCGGACGATGCCATCTTGGCCATGGACGGTGCCTTGAAGGCAGTGAACTCGTCGCGTGCAGACCTGGGTGCGGTGCAAAACCGGTTCAGCTCGGTGGTGGACAACCTGATGACTACCAGCGAGAACCTCTCCGCATCGCGCAGCCGAATCATGGATGCCGACTTCGCGCAAGAAACTGCCAATCTGAGCCGCTCGCAAATTCTGCAGCAAGCTGGCACCGCCATGGTGGCTCAGGCTAATCAGTTGCCGCAAGGCGTTCTGGCTCTGTTGCGCTAATCGGAAAAGCGCATGGCGGCATGCTTTGCCGTCTGCCTACAAAACGGTGCGGTGGCCCATGAGGCTCCCGCACCGTTTTTGCTTGATGGCCCGAGAAAGGCGGAAATTGCGTGTTTCATGGAGGTTTTGCTCGCCGCAGAGATCCCCAAAATAAGGACCAAGGGATCAAGGCGCGCTCGCGTGCGGTCCCGAAACCGAAGGCACTGAAAGCAACCGTTGCTGACCGTGCGTTGACTTACAGCTTTTTTTCAGGAGCTATCGCCATGGCAGCCACTATCAACACCAACATTCAGTCGCTCAATGCACAGCGCAACCTGAGTACCTCACAGAACTCGCTGGCTACGTCCATGCAGCGTCTATCGTCCGGCCTGCGCATCAACAGCGCCAAGGACGACGCCGCTGGCCTGGCCATCTCGGAGCGCATGACGACCCAAGTTCGCGGCCTTAACCAGGCCGTGCGCAATGCCAACGACGGCGTGTCGCTGGCGCAGACGGCAGAAGGCGCATTGAGCTCTATCGGCAACAACCTGCAGCGCATCCGTGAACTGGCTGTGCAGTCGCGCAACGCGACCAACTCCACGGATGACCGCGCCGCGCTGCAAAAGGAAGTGACCCAGCTTAAGGGCGAAATCGGCCGGGTTGCCAAGCAGACCGCGTTCAACGGCACCAATCTGCTCGATGGTTCGTTCACTGCTCAGTCGTTCCAAGTCGGTGCCAATCAGGGTCAAACCATCAACATTGCATCGATTGCCAATGCCAACATCGATCAACTTGGTACTTGGAGTAAGTCCACTGCGGCGACGGCGCCTGGCACACCAACGGCGTTCACCGCCATTACTGCCGGCGATCTGAAGATCAATGGCGTCAACATTGGTGCGATCGCTGCAGGCGGAGCAGCTCCAGCGCAAGGTGCCAATATTGCTGCAGCCATCAATGCGCAAAGCGACCTGACTGGAGTTACAGCGTCTGCGGACGGCCTTGGCGCCGTCACGCTCACTTCGAATGCCGCCTTCACCGTTGCAGCGTCGGGTACCGCTTCGGCTGCCACCACGGGGTTGACTGCCGGCACTACTGCACTCGTGGCCGGACCTGTCAACACCGGTTTCGCTAACTTGGATGTTTCCACCACCAGCGGAGCAGACGATGCCATCTTGGCAATGGACGGCGCTTTGAATTCCGTCAATTCTGCAAGAGCGGACTTGGGTGCCATCCAAAACCGTTTTACAGCGGTGGTCGACAACCTGATGACGACGAGCGAGAACCTGACCGCCTCGCGCAGCCGCATCATGGACGCTGACTTTGCGGCGGAGACGGCCAACCTGAGCCGGGCGCAGATTTTGCAGCAGGCCGGCACCGCCATGGTGGCGCAGGCCAATCAGTTGCCGCAAAATGTGCTCAAGCTCCTGCAGGGCTAGTTTGCACAAGGCAAAGAAAAGCCATTCAAGTTCCGTGCGCCTTCGCCGATAAACCTGTAGGGACTGCCTGCGCTTGGCGCGGCGCGGCCTACAGGCCACGCTCGCCGCGCAAACCGGTTCGGCGTGACCGCAACAGGAGATCGACATGGGCATTTCTTCCCCCGGCATTGGCAGCGGGCTTGACATCCAGGGCATCGTTGCCAAACTCGTAGCGCTTGAAAAACAGCCTATTCAGCAGCTGCAGGTCAAGGCTTCGGGGCTGAACGCGAAGCTCTCGGCCTACGGGCAGCTCAAATCGCAAATCGCCAATCTGCAGGACCAGGCGGCCAAACTGGGCAGCACCTCCAGCTGGGAGACCATGTCGGTCAAGTCCAGCAACGCGGGTGCGTTGGTGGGCACCGCCACTTCGGCGGCGGCGCCCACGGCGTTCAGCATGGAGGTCAGTCAGCTGGCGCGCGCGCAGTCTGCCGGTTCGGCGGTGTTTGGCACTGGCTCGGCCGTGGGCACCGGTACGCTCAAAATTCAACTGGGCGCCTGGAGCAAGGGCGATTTCACCCCCGAGGCCGATGGCGCGGCCATGTTTGCGGCGGGTGCGGATCCTGAGGTCTCCATCGACATCACTGCCGCTGACGACACCTTGGCCAAGGTGGCGGCCAAGATCAATGCGGCGAACGCGGGCGTCAACGCCACGGTGCTGCGCGACGCCTCGGGCGAGCGCTTGCTCATGCGCTCGAGCGCGACGGGCGAGGAATCAGGCTTTCGCATTCAGGCGACAGACGACGATGGCCTCAATACCGATGGAACCGGGCTCTCGCGGCTGGCCTTTGACCCTGAGAACGCCACGAGCGGTTTGTCACTGACGCAGACCGCACGCGATACGCTGGCAACCATCAATGGCATTGATGTGAAATCTAAGAACACCACCTTTGCCGATGCCATCGACGGCTTGACGCTGACCGTTGCCCAGGTAACGACCGCTCCCGTGGAGGTGAGCATCCAACGCGATACGGCGGGGGCCCGGGCCAACATTACGGCCTTCATTGATTCGTACAACGCCTTGAACAGCGCCCTGGCGGCCATGACGCGCTACAACCCCGCCGACAAGTCGGCCGGTACGCTGCAGGGCGATTCGACGGCAGTGAGCCTGCAGTCGGCGCTGCGCCAGCTTGTTGGCGGAATGGGCGCGCCCGGCGGCGAGTATGGCCGGCTGTCCGACATCGGCGTGCAGTTCCAGGCCGATGGCACCCTGAAGGCGGACGCCACCAAGCTGGACGCCGCGATGGCCAAGCCCGACGCTCTCAAGGCTTTTTTTGCGACGGACGAGACGGGCACGGCGTCCGACGGCATGGCGACGCGCATCAAGGACTTTGCTACGGGCATGTTGGGTGTCGACGGGCTGTTCGCTACCAAAACCAAGTCCATCCAAGGGGCCGTCAAGCGCAATACCGATGATCAGCAGCGGGTGGCAGACCGCGCCAGTCGGCGCGAGGAGCAGTTGCTGGCGCAGTACAACCGCCTTGACACCAACCTGGGCAAACTCAGTGCACTCAATAGCTACATCACCCAGCAGGTGACGCAGTGGAACAAGCGCACTGACTATTAATGCACCGTTGCTTGTTTTTCGTATGGAATCAGGATGACTGGCGCGTGTCAGTCAATCCGGTGCTAGGCGCTGTCAGCGCACATTTTCCTGGTTTCAAACTTCCTGAATTTGCTTGAGTTTTTAATGCAACTGCCGATATGAATACTAAGAAGCAAATCAAGGAGCAGTCGATGTACACCCCCGTCAGTTCCCGCGCCGCCAGCGCTTATCGGCAGGTTGGCATTCAGTCTGGCGTCGATGGCGCCTCGCCCCATCTTCTCATCAAGATGTTGTTTGACGGCCTTGTCCAGTCGCTCAACGCCGCACGCGGTGCGATGGCGCGTGGTGACATTGCCGAAAAGGGTCGCCAACTCGGCAAGGCTGTTCGCATTCTGGAAGAAGGTCTCAAAGGCGGGCTCGATCCGGTGCTTGGCGGCGAGCTGGCCGCCAACTTGGGTGCGCTGTACGACTACTGCGTGTCGCGCTTGACCCAAGCCAACCTGCGCAGCGATGTCGCCGCCGTGGAAGAGGTCTTGAAACTCATCTCTCCCGTAGCGGAAGGTTGGGGCCAAATCGCCTCGGCGCCGGTGGGGAGGGTCTGAGCCATGTCCAACGTGTTGATCGATTACTACAAAGCCATCGAAGACAGCAGCAGCAAGATGCTGGAGGCTGCCCAGGCCAAAGACTGGGACGGCGTCGTGCGCTACGAAGGCACTTGCGCGGTGCTGATTGAAGAGCTGCGCTTCAAGGCCCAGGAGCACGATCTGCTGCCTGAACACCGCAAGGAAAAGACCGTGATCATGCAGCGCATTTTGCGCAACGACGCAAAAATTCGCTGCCTGGCCGAGCCCTGGATGGCGCAGTTCGAGCACATGTTCGAAGGGCAGCCACAGGTAATGCACTGATGCACCAAAATATATAGGCAAATTAGGCGCCAGCGCTTTATACACGGGCACTGGTAGCTATGAAATTGGTAGGGTGGCTTGCCTGCTACAGGGCGAATCCAGGTGACCGAGAAAATCCCAGTCGAATTTGCCTATAGCGCTTATCCATCAAGCGTTGTTAGCTATTAAAAATGAAGCGTCTGGTATGCAGCGGCACGCCCGCTGCGTTGTCGCCTACACCTGCATGTTCATGATGTCGGTGTAGGCCTGCACCATGCGGTTGCGCACGTGTAAGGTAGCTTGAAAGCCGATTTGCGCTTTCTGAATCGCCACCATGGTTTCTTCCAGGCTGACCGCCGGGTTTTCCATCTGCACTTCTGTCTGCAGGTTGTTGGCGTGGTTTTGTGCCGAACTGACCGATTGCAGGGCGCCCTTGAGCGCGCCGGCAAAGCCGACTTCCTTGCCTTCGTTCTGCGCTGCAGCCGGGCGACGCGCCTGGCCCGCGCCGGTCAACGGGGCGAGTGAGCTGGTGATGCGCATGTCCATGGCGGTGTCCGGTGAATGAAGGCAGGTGGGGCGAGTGATCGGATGGGGCAATCCTAGCTCCGCCGCTGCCCTTCATGCGCGGGAAAAGATGGCGAAAGCGGCGCCTTATCGGGTGAACGCGGCAGTGCTGCTGTCCAATAATCATTCCACGCAGAGCCTTGCCACAGCCTGTGAACCTGGAAACCACCGATGTCCGCAGTCCTTCCCGTCGATTCTGCCCATATGCCGTCCGGACCGTCCTGGATGCAGCGCCTGGCCGCCATGGACCGGGCTCAGCGCATGCGCCTGGCTGTCGGTGCGGTGTTGCTGGTGGGTGTGCTCGTTGCTGCCGTGCTGTATGGCCGCCAGTCCGACTATCGCGTCTTGTTTGCCAACCTGAGCGACAAGGATGGTGGCGCCATCGTGGCGCAGCTGACGCAGATGAATGTGCCTTACAAGTATTCCGAGGGCGGCGGCGCCATCACGATTCCCGCCGACCGGGTGCACGACGTGCGCCTGCGTCTGGCAACGCAGGGCTTGCCCAAGGGCTCGGTGACGGGGTTCGAGCTGATGGAGAACAACCGCTTTGGCATGACGCAGTTTCAGGAGCGGCTGAACTTTCAACGAGGACTCGAAGGCGAGCTGACCCGCTCGATCCAGGCGCTGTCGTCGGTGCAAAGCGCGCGCGTGCACTTGGCTTTGCCTAACCAGAACGGTTTTTTTCGCGAGCAGCAAAAGCCCTCGGCTTCGGTGCTGATCAGTTTGTATCCGGGCCGTGTGCTGGACCGGACGCAGCTGGCTGGCATCGTGCATCTGGTGGCGTCCAGCGTGCCCGAACTTGCGCCCTCGGCGGTCAGCGTGTTGGATGACACCGGAAAGCTGTTGTCGAATTCGCCCGACGCGGCGCAGAGTGGGGCGTTTGACGCCCAGCAGCTGCAGTACGTGCAGCAGCTTGAGCAGCAGTACACGCGCCGCATCATGGAGATGCTCGAGCCCGTCATGGGCCGCAACAACGTACGGGCGCAAGTGACGGCCGACGTCGATTTCAGCCAAACCGAATCGACATCTGAGCAGTTTCGCCCCAACCAGACGCCCGACGCGACGGCCATTCGCAGCCAGCAGGTCATGGAAACCAGCGGCAACACCAGCACCACGGCAACGGGTGTTTCAGGCGCCGTAGCCAACCAGCCCCCAGGCCCCTCGGCTGCGCCCATCAACGGCGCCAGCCCGGCTCCCACGGCCGCTGGCCAGCAGCAGGCGAACGAATCGGGCAGCCGCAAACGCGAATCCTCTACCAACTACGAGGTGGACAAAACGGTCAAAGTCACGCGCGCCGGGCGCGGCACCGTCAAGCGCCTGAGCGCAGCCGTGGTGGTGAACTACCAAAGCAGCCTGGAGCGGGGCAAAACCGTGACCAAGGCGCTGCCCGCCGAACAGCTTGAGCGCATGACGGCACTGGTGCGGGAATCCATTGGCTTCAACCAGGAGCGCGGCGACTCGGTGAACCTGATGAACGCGCCTTTCCAGGTGGAGATGGAAACGGTGGCGTCGCCGCCCCTGTGGAAACAGCCTGAAACCCTGGATCTGGCCCGCAGCTTTGCCTGGCCCGTGGGAATGTTTTTGTTCGGCACCCTGGTCCTGCTGGGATTGGTCC
>JBATPF010000214.1:0-3154 GCA_049291355.1 Giesbergeria sp. | reverse complement strand
GTTTGGCATAATGTCATGCTGCACCGCCGCAACCTATTTTTTCCCGAAAGACAAGTGCCATGAAATTCGCGTCCGTCGAGGCTTTTCTTACTGAGGTAGCCACCCGCAATCCGCACCAGCCGGAGTTCCTCCAGGCCGTCACCGAAGTGATGGAAAGCCTGTGGCCCTTTATTGAAAAACACCCCAAATACGCCGAGCAAAGCCTGCTCGAGCGTCTGGTCGAGCCCGAGCGCGTGATCATGTTCCGCGTGTCATGGACAGACGACCACGGAACCGTGCAGGTCAACCGCGGCTACCGCATCCAGCACAGCATGTCTATTGGCCCCTACAAGGGCGGCCTGCGCTTTCACCCCTCGGTCAACCTCTCGGTGCTCAAGTTCCTGGCGTTTGAGCAAACCTTCAAGAACGCACTGACCACGCTGCCCATGGGCGGCGGCAAGGGCGGCTCTGACTTTGACCCCAAGGGCAAGAGCCCCGGCGAAGTCATGCGCTTCTGCCAGGCCTTTGCCAGCGAGTTGTTCCGCCATGTGGGCGCCGACACCGACGTGCCTGCGGGCGACATCGGCGTGGGTGGGCGCGAGGTGGGATTCATTGCGGGCATGTACAAGAAGCTCAGCAACCGCGCCGATTGCGTGTTCACCGGCAAGGGCCTTTCGTTTGGCGGCTCGCTGATCCGCCCAGAGGCCACGGGCTACGGCACCGTTTACTTCGCCCAGGAGATGCTCAAGACCCGTGGCAAGTCGTTCGACGGCCTGCGGGTGTCGGTGTCGGGCTCGGGCAACGTCGCCCAGTACGCGGTCGAGAAGGCCATGGCCTTGGGCGCCAAGGTGGTCACGGTGTCGGATTCGAGCGGCACCATCGTCGATGAAGAGGGCTTCACCACCGAAAAGCTCGCCATCCTGATGGACGTAAAAAACCACCACTACGGCCGCGTGAGCGACTACGCCGAACGCACCGGCGTGCACTTTGAAGCCGGCAAGACGCCCTGGCACGTGCCCGTGGACATCGCCCTGCCCTGCGCCACGCAAAACGAACTCGACGCCAACGACGCCGCTACCCTTATCAAAAACGGTGTGCTGTGCGTGGCCGAAGGCGCCAACATGCCTTCGACCAACGAAGCGGCCAAGGCGTTCGAAGCCGCGGGCGTGCTGTACGCACCGGGCAAGGCCAGCAACGCCGGTGGCGTGGCCACTTCGGGCCTGGAGATGAGCCAGAACGCCATGCGCCTGAACTGGACGGCCGAAGAAGTGGACGCCCGCTTGCAGGAGATCATGCGTGGCATCCATTCCGCCTGTGTCCAGCACGGCACGCGCGCCGATGGCTCGGTGAGCTACATCGACGGTGCGAACGTGGCCGGTTTCGTCAAAGTGGCCGATGCCATGCTGGCGCAGGGCGTGATCTAAGTCGCGGTTTGCGCGCCCCCAAAAAAAAGGGCCCTTTCGGTCCCTTTTTTTTATGCCGCCTCGGTCTCGTCCATCACTTCTGACTCCACCAACACCGGCTGCGCTGGCGCCTCGGACAACTTGGCAAAGCGCGCCAGTACGTGGCGTGTCCAATAGCCAATGTCATAACGCTGCACCTGCGCCAGCATGCGACCCATACGCTCGCGCTGTTCGCCCTCGCCCATGGCCAGGGCTTCATCCAGCGTGTCGTCCAGCGAACTGCGGCTGAAGGGGTTGACCAGGACGGCGTCTTCCAGTTCCATGGCAGCACCCGAAAACTCGGACAACACCAACACACCCGCCTCGCCTTGCTTGGCCGCGACGAATTCTTTGGCGACCAGGTTGAGCCCATCGCGCAGCGGCGCGATCCAGGCGATGTCGGCTGCGGCGTAGGCGCACACCACTTCCTCAAAGGCCAGCGGCGTGGTTGAGAGGTGGATGGGCAGCCAGTGCAGGGAGCCAAAGTGGCCGTTGATGCGGCCCACGAGCTGCTCGATCTTTTGCTGCTCGGCGCGGTACACCTCCATGCCTTCGGCTGCGGCCACCGTGACCAACAGGAGCTTGACGCGGCCATGCAGGTCGGGCCGGCGCGCCAGCAGGCGCTCAAAGGCTTCAAGCTGCTGGCGCCCGCCCTTGGCGTAGTCCACGCGGCTGACCGAGATGATGAGTATCTCGGCGTTCATGTCGCGCCGGATGCGCTCGGTGCGCGCCTTGCCTTCGGAGGAATTGACGGTTTTGGCAATGATGGCTGGCGCCGTGCCAATGGGGCAGGTGTCAATGACGATGCTGCGCCCTTCCAGGTCGAGCTGCACCGTGACGCGCGGCTCGGACAACGCGCAAGGGCGCGCAATGATGGGCAGGCTGACGGGCGCCTCGTGACGTACCACGCCTTCGCGCAAGCTCTCGACCACGGCGCAGAAGTTCTGCGCAAAACGGGGCACGTGAAACCCCACCAGATCGCAGGCCAGCAGGCTGTCGATGATTTCGTCGCGCCAGGGCAGGATGTTGAACACGTCCGGTGCCGGGAACTGCGTGTGGTGGAAGAAGGCAATCTTCAAGTCGGGGCGCATCTTGCGAATGAAGCCCGGCACCAGCCACAGGTTGTAGTCGTGCACCCAGACCACCGCACCGCGCTCTGCCTCGGCACAAGCGGCCTCGGCGAAGCGGCGGTTCACTTCGCGAAAGTCGGCCCAATGCGTGTTTTCCGTGGAGTACAGCCAGGGGAACGAATGAATGACCGGCCACAGCGCCTCTTTGGAGGTGACGTGATAGAACTGGTGAATCTTGGCGGCTTCGAGCGGCAGGCGCACCACCTCGTAGTTGCCATAGCTGTCGCTGACCGTAATGCGGCGCTCAAAATCGGGCGCCTTGCCTGTGGCAGGCTTTTTCTTCCAGGCCACCCACACCGCCTTGTCGACGTGGCTGAAAAAACCTTTGATGGCGGGGATGATGCCGTTGGGGCTGCGCGGCTCGCGCATCACGGTTTTGCCGTCCTCCACGACCTCTTCGTAGGGCTGGCGGTGGTAGACAACGACAAGTTCGTTCTTCAATTCTTTATGGGTGGGCATATTCATGCGTGTCCTTTCTTATAGATAAGGCCCAATAAAGTCTGAACTTTTTCTGATTTTCGTGATCAGAAAGTCATGGAAAAAGAAAGCGCAAGAAATCAAACGCTGGAGCAACTTCACGAACGCCGCAAGCAAGTCGTGAGG
>JBATPF010000213.1:0-2324 GCA_049291355.1 Giesbergeria sp. | reverse complement strand
TTGTGGCCCAGGTTGGCCGCAATGGTGCGCTGCACGGCTTCATCGGCGGCCTGCATCTGGGCGTCGAATACGCTGGTGGTGACCGCCGGAGCGCTGCGCTGTGTGTCGGAGACGGTTTTGCCACTCTGGTCTGCGGTGTCCACACGGACATCCATGGACAGGCCCACGCGCAGCGGGTGCTCGGCGATCTCGTCCGCATCGAGCGTGATCCGCACCGGCACGCGCTGCACCACCTTGATCCAGTTGCCTGTGGCGTTTTGCGCTGGCAACAGCGCAAAGGCCGCGCCCGTGCCCGCGCCCATGCCCACCACCGTGCCGTGGTACTTCACTTTGTTGCCGTAGACGTCGGCCTCCAGTTCGGCGCTTTGGCCGATGCGCAGGGTTTGCAACTGGCTTTCCTTGAAGTTGGCGTCCACCCACAAATCGTTCAGCGCCACGACGGTCATCAGTGGCGCGCCCGCAGCCACGCGCTGGCCCAACTGGACGCCGCGTTTGGCGATGTGGCCGGAAATGGGGGCCACCAGCTCCATGCGCTGCAAGGCAAGAAAGGCTTCGCGCACGCGGGCGGCGGCGCGCAGCACGCCGGGGTGCTCTTCAATGCCAGTGCCATCGGTCTGCGTCTGGCTGGCGGCAAGCTGCTCCTGCGCGGCCAGCAGGGCGGCTTGCGCTGCAGCGACGCTGCTTTTGGCGGTGTTGACCACGGCGTTGGCGTGCTGGAACTCTTCCTTGCCCACGGCGCCGCTCGCCA
The DNA here is from genome assembly GCA_049291355.1 of Giesbergeria sp. Classification (GTDB taxonomy): domain Bacteria; phylum Pseudomonadota; class Gammaproteobacteria; order Burkholderiales; family Burkholderiaceae_C; genus Simplicispira. The sequence goes on along the minus strand of JBATPF010000213.1, from coordinate 1,576 downwards.
TCAATGGGGCGCGGCGGTTCACGTCGTCCTGCAAGCGCGTTCCTTCGGCTTGGGCGCGGTTCAGGTCGGCCTTTCGCAGGCTGATTTGCGCTTGAAGCGTGGCGTTGTTGGCATACAGGCCGCGCACCTCTCGCACGGTTTGCGCCAGCTGGGCCTGGGCCTGGTCGAGTGCCACGCGGGCGTCCGCTGGGTCGAGCCTGACCAGCAGTTGGCCTGCCAGCACGTGGTCGGTGTCGTCGGCACCAATGGCCACCACGGTGCCGCCCACCTGCGGGGTGATCTGCACCACGTTGCCGGCTACGTAGGCGTTGTCCGTGGTTTCAAAGTGGCGTCCATTGACCCAGTGCCAGCCGCCCCAGCCGATGCCAACCAGTACGACGGCGACAGCAATCAACGTGAGGCCACGGCGCCGGGCCGTCTTGTTTTCGGTGGGAGTGAGAGGTGCGCTCATGGTGTGAGAAAGGCAGTAAGTAGGGTTTTCGGAGGCGAATTGGGGCGGAGCGGTCAGTGGGCTGCTACTTGCAGCGCGGGGGTGTCATCGCTCCAGCCGCCGCCCAGGGCATTCATCAGGGCCAGGCGCACGTCGAGTGCACGTGCCTGCAGCGCAACCGCCTGGCGGCGCTGCGCCAGCACCTGGGTTTCCGTGCTGAGCACCACCAGGTAGTTGCCCAGGCCTGCGCCATAGCGTTCCTGTGCGAAGCGGTAGGCCTTGTCGGCGCCGGCCTCGGATTGCGCCTGCAAGGACTGTTGCCTTGCGATCGACGCGGCAGAGGCCAGGCCATCGCCGGCCTGTTTCACTGCGTCCAGCACGGCGGCGTCGTACTGCGCTATGACGGCGTCCAGTTCGGCCTGGCGCCCACCGAGCTGTGCGCGCAGGCGCCCGCCGTCAAAAATCGGCAACCGAAGCGCGGGCGCAATGCCCACCTGGCGCGAACTGGCATCGAACAGTCGGTTCAGGCCCAGCGCGTTCAGACCCACAAAGGCCGCCAGATTGATGTTGGGATAGAACTCGCTGCGGGCTGCGCTGACGCCTTGCGTAGCGGCCTCGATGCGCCAGCGCGCAGCGACGATGTCGGGCCGTCGGCCCAGCAAATTGGCGCCCAGCACCTCGGGCACGGCGGGCAATGCCAAGGCGGTCAGGCGCGGCGCAAGCGTGTTCAGTGTGTCGGGCACTTGGCCGGCCAGCACGGCAATTTGGCGCCGCGCCAGCGTCGCCTGTTCGTGCAGGGCTTCGATTTGCGCCTGACCCTCGGGCAGGGCCGTCTGCGTTTGTGTCAGCTCCACCTGGCTGTCCAGGCCGGCGTCGACACGCTCGCGCGTGAGGCGCTCGATCGCCTGGCGCTGCACAAGGGCTTGCTGGGCGACTTCCTCATCGGCCAGCACACGGGCCAGTGTCACGTAGGCCCGTGCCAGTTGCGCCGCCAGGGTGTTGGCTGCGGCCGCCGCATCGGCCTGCGCCGCGCGCGCCTGGCCCAGCGAGGCCTCAAGTTCGGCACGGTGCAGGCCAAAGAAGTCGGGGCTCCAGCTCAGCGAAGCCTGCAGGTTCGCACTGTCATAGACGTTGCCTGCCACAGGC
>JBATPF010000212.1:0-10671 GCA_049291355.1 Giesbergeria sp. | reverse complement strand
GGCCACGAGCCTTGCTCCGGTGTGCGCCTTGCGCTCGGCCACTTCGCCTCACAACGCGATCCCAAGAAACAGGGCGGATAGGCCCTGGGCTGGTCCTGGTGCCAGGGCGTGCGCTGGCGGGTACCGGGCTCCTTGACCAGCACATGGTCGTGGTACAGGCGCACCGTGGGCGACTGCATCAGGCGCTGCGCGGCGGGGGCCAGCGGTGTTTCGCGAATCAAACGCTCGAACTGCGGGATGGCCTGCCAGTTGCAGAAGTCCTCGAAGAAGCGGCCGGGGTCGTCCGGGCGGCTAGCAATCTTGGCGCGCGGGCTGGGCGCTGCCAGGTTGGCGTCGATGCCAGACTGCAGCAGCGCGACTTCCTCGGCCGACAGCAACTGGCGGATGCAGACCGCGCCGTCGCGCTGGAATTGCGCGACCTGTTCGTCGCTCAAGCTCTGCTGCACGCGGCGCTGCAGAGCTTCAGGGGTGGGAACTGTTGTCATGTGATGCCTTTCCTGCGTCTCAGCGCGCCGCCAGGTCGGCCAACGCGCGGTCAAAAATCTGGCGGGTTCGCAGCCAGACCAGCTCGCGCCAGTCATCGTCCGACGGGTAGAAGAATTCCACGATCGCGGCCTTGACGCGCTGGAACTCCTGGCCGCTCAACTCGCCGCGCAGGTGCAGGAAATGGTCGTCCAGCATGGCGAGGTGGCCAACCTGGACGCCGTCGTACGTGCCGCACTCGATCACCAGTTGGGTGAAGCGCTTGCCCGCCATCAGGTCCACCATGGCTTGCGAGGTGTAGCCGGTGGCGGCGGCGGAGATTCCGGTGTCGGTGGTCTGGTCGGGCCGGGTCAGGATTTTGTAGATCCATGCGCCGTAGATGCGTTCGGCGTCGGCCAGCCCAGGGTACTCGCGTTCGGCAATCGCCATCAGCATCGGGTGCCCGTAGGCGCCAGCGCCGGTGTGCAGGTCGAAGCTGATCGCATCGCTGCAATCGCCGCAGAACTTTTCCATGATGCTGCGCAGCGTGAGGTGGGACCAGGCCGGCTCAAAGCCGCCGAAATGCAGGCCATCGGGGTGCTTGTACTGCCCTGCCGCCAGTCCGGACCGGAGCGCGGTTCCGCCCTGCGCCTGCACCTGGGCTTCCCAGGCGGCATCGGATTCGGCGCGCTTGGCGCCCGTGCCGCACTCTTTGGTAAACAGCGGGTGCAGGGCTTCATAGGCTTCGTTATCGGGTAGCGGCCGCGCGAAGTCCAGGTAGTTGCGGTTCAGGTCGATGTTGTCCTCGTTGACGCGGCGCTGCCACGAGGTTCCCCAGGGGTTGATGAGGTGCACCATCAGGATGCCGACCTTCGGGTCGCGCTCGCGCGTCGCCAGGTGATCGAGGTATTCGGTCTGGCACATCGATCCATAAAAACCCTCGACGCCATGCGTTCCGGACACCGAGACCAGCCATTTCCGGGTGCCCGGTTGTGCCAGCACAGCCACGTCGGTAAACAGGTCTTCGCCCTGCAGACCCTTGAGTGGATGCGGGTAGTGGTGGAGGGTGGCCTGCTGCCTGCTGGCAGCGGCAAGAAACTGCGCGCGCAGCTCCACGTAGCTTTTTGCCTTTGATGCGGCAGGAGCGTTCATGAGGTGGCCTTGTACTGTTGGTTTCCGGAAAAAATGCACCATCCAGGGGCTCCAGGGTGCGTGCAGCCGTTGCGCTGCCTTCCCTTCTACCCCGGCCTGTGCATCACTTCACCATGGGCAACTTCAGACCTTGTTTCTTCGCCGTTTCCACCGCCAGTTCGTAGCCCGCATCGGCATGGCGCATGACGCCGCTGCCGCAGTCGTTGACCAGCACGCGCGCCAGGCGCTCGGCCGCCGCATCGGTGCCATCGGCGACGATGACCATGCCCGAGTGCTGCGAGTAGCCCATGCCCACGCCGCCGCCGTGGTGCAGGCTGACCCAGGTGGCGCCGCCAGCGGTGTTGAGCAGCGCGTTGAGCAGCGGCCAGTCGCTGACTGCATCGGTGCCGTCCTTCATGGCTTCAGTTTCGCGGTTGGGGCTGGCGACCGAGCCGGTATCGAGGTGGTCGCGGCCAATCACGATGGGGGCCTTGAGCTCGCCGCTTTTCACCATCTCGTTGAAGGCCAGGCCGGCCTTGTCGCGCTCGCCCAGGCCCAGCCAGCAGATGCGTGCTGGCAAGCCCTGGAAGGCGATGCGTTCGCGCGCCATGTCGAGCCAGCGGTGCAGCGGCTTGTCGTTGGGGAACAGTTCCTTGAGCTTGGCGTCGGTCTTGTAGATGTCTTCCGGGTCGCCCGAGAGCGCCACCCAGCGAAACGGCCCTTTGCCTTCGCAAAACAGCGGCCGGATGTAGGCGGGCACGAAGCCGGGGAAGTCAAAGGCGTTTTTCACGCCCGCATCAAACGCCACCTGGCGGATGTTGTTGCCGTAGTCCACGGTGGGGATGCCCATGGATTGGAAGTCCAGCATGGCCTGCACATGCACAGCACAAGATTTTGAAGCGGCTTCGGTCAGCGCGGCGTGCTGCGCGGGGTCTTTTTGCGCGGCGCGCCACTGCGCCACGCTCCAGCCGCTGGGCAGGTAGCCGTTGATGAGGTCGTGCGCCGAGGTCTGGTCGGTCACCAGATCCGGGCGGATGGCACCGGCCTGGGCGCGGCGCACCAGTTCAGGAACGATGTCGGCGGCATTGCCCAGCAGGGCGATGGAGACAGCCTCTTTGGCCGCCGTGTGTTGCGCGATGAGTTCGAGCGCGTGGTCGATGTCACGCGCCTGCTTGTCCACATAGCGGGTGCGCAAGCGAAAGTCGATGCTCGACTGCTGGCATTCGATGTTGAGCGAGCAGGCGCCCGCCAGCGTGGCGGCCAGCGGCTGCGCGCCGCCCATGCCGCCCAGGCCGGCCGTGAGAATCCACTTTCCCGACAGGTCGTTGTTGTAGTGCTGGCGGCCTGCTTCAACAAAGGTTTCGAACGTGCCCTGCACGATGCCCTGGCTGCCGATGTAGATCCAGCTGCCCGCCGTCATCTGGCCGTACATGAACAGGCCCTTGCGGTCGAGTTCGTTGAAGTGCTCCCAGTTGGCCCATTTGGGGACCAGGTTGGAGTTGGCGATCAGTACGCGCGGTGCGTTCTCGTGCGTCTTGAATACGCCAACCGGCTTGCCCGACTGCACCAGCAGGGTTTCGTCGCTGCTGAGGTCTTTGAGCGAGGCCAGGATCTGGTCGAAGCATTCCCAGTTGCGCGCGGCGCGGCCAATGCCGCCATAAACGACCAGGTTTTTCGGGTCTTCCGCCACCTCGGCGTCCAGGTTGTTCTGGATCATGCGGTAGGCCGCTTCGGTCAGCCAGTTTTTGCAGGTGAGTTGGCTGCCGCGCGGCGCGCGGATCACGCGGCTGGCATCAAAACGGGGATCGGTGGACGTTGCGGAAAGGATGGCATCGTTGGCGTTCATGGGGAGGCTCCTGAAAATGCGTGGACTGGAATAAGGCGGGCTCAGGCGTGGCTGGGCAGGCAATGCAAAAGCGGCGCAGGCCACGTGGACTGCTGCGCCCATTCGCGCATGGACTCGATGTCGGGTGCGAGGAAACGGTCCTGCTCCAGATAGGCCACACGCTGGCGGATAGCGGCGAACTGGGCTTCGATGAGGGGGGACGACGGGAGGCTGCGGTCAAACTCCATGCCCTGCGCTGCGGCCATGGCTTCGATGCCGACCATCACCGCCGCATTGCGCACCATGTCGGCGAGGCGCCGCGCGCCGTAGGTCGCCATGGACACATGGTCTTCCTGGTTGGCGGAGGTGGGCAGGCTGGTCACGCTGCTGGGGTTGGCCAGGCACTGGTTCTCGGCGGCCAAGGCAGCGGCGGTGACCTGCGCAATCATGAAACCCGAGTTCACGCCGCTGTCGCTGATGAGGAAGGCAGGCAGGCCGGAGAGGCCGGGGTCGAGCAGCAAGGACAGGCGCCGCTCCGAGATGGCGCCGATTTCAGACACGGCCAGCGCAATGATGTCGGCCACAAAGGCGACCGGCTCGGCATGGAAGTTGCCGCCCGAAATGACGTCGCCATTGCTGAATACCAGCGGGTTGTCCGACGCGGCATTCGCCTCGATGGCGAGGACACGGGCAGCGTGGTGCAGGTTGTCCAGGCACGCGCCCATCACCTGCGGCACGCAGCGGATCGAATACGGGTCTTGCACGCGGCCGCAGTGCGGGTGCGAGGGGTCGATGGCGCTGCCCTCGAGCAATGCACGCACCGCTGCAGCGACCGCAACCTGCCCCACCTGGCCGCGCGCTTCGTGGATGCGGGCGTCAAACGGCTTGACCGAGCCCTTGATGGCTTCGAGCGACAGGCAACCGGCCACCAGGGCCGCGGCAAACACGTCCTCTGCGCCAAACAGGCCCGCGAGCGCCAGCGAGGTGGACACCTGCGTGCCATTGAGCAGCGCCAGCCCTTCCTTGGGGCCGAGGACGAAGGGCACCAGGCCCACGGCCGCCATGGCTTCCTTGCCGGAGACGATCTTTTCATTGACCTTGGCCTGGCCCTCGCCAATCAGCACACACGCCATGTGTGCCAACGGCGCCAGGTCGCCCGAGGCACCCACCGACCCTTTGGCAGGAATCACGGGCAGCACATTGGCATTGGCCAGCGCCAGCAGGGCCTCGACGATTTCGGGGCGGATGCCCGAGTGCCCGCGCGCCAGGCTGATGGCCTTGGTGGCCAGAATGAGGCGCACCACGGCATCGGGCAGGGCATCGCCCGTGCCCACGCTGTGCGAGAGCACCAGGTTGCGCTGCAGCTCGGCCAGGCGCTCGTGGGCAATCTTCGTGCTGGCCAGCTTGCCAAAACCGGTGTTGATGCCATAGACCACCTGGTCTTCATCCACGATGCGCTGCACCGTGGCTTGCGAGGCCTGCATGCCTGCACGCGCCGCGGGGTCGAGGCGCAGTGCCACAGGTGCGGCATGGATGCGGCGAAGATCGGCCAGCGTGACGTGGCCAGGACGCAGGGTCAATGGGGACTGGGTGGTGGTAGGCATGGAATGATCCTGTATAGACAAGTAACCGTGAGCGCAAGACAAAGCGGGTGGTGAGAAGGCGTCAGCCCTGGACCGGATTGCCGTCGGCCCGGAACCGGCTGCCCAGCCGGTAACGCGAGGCCGGGTGCAGACAGCGCACCACCGTGATGGGAACGCCGCGCGACCAGGTGCGCCGCGTGAGCAGCAGGCAGGGCTCGCCCACATTCATCTCCAGCAGGGCGGCCTGCTCGGGCGTGGGCAGGACAGCATCGACCACATGCTCGATCTGGTCGAAGGGAACATTGCGCACCAGGTATTCGGAGGGCTGCTGCTGCGAGAAGTCCTGCTGGGTGAATTGCGGCACCTGGCTGGGATTGACGTGGCGGTCTTCGAGCTGCACCGGCAGGCCGTCCTCGCGGTGGATGCACAGCGAATGGAAAACCGACTCGCCCGTGCGCAGGTCCAGCGCAGCGGCCACCTCCAGGTTGGCCGAAATGCGCTCTACCGAAAGCACGTCGCAGCGGTAGTCGTGGCCGCGCTGGCGAATCTCGCTCGCCAGGTTGGCAATCTGCAGCAGCGTGGACTGGGGCTTGTCTTCGGCCACAAAGCTGCCCACCCCGGCCACGCGCACGATGCGGCCCTGCTCGACCAGTTCACGCAGCGCGCGGTTCACGGTCATACGGGAGACGCCGAACTGGGTGACCAGGTCGTTCTCGGACGGCAACCGGTCTCCGGCGCGCCAGAGACCTTCCTGGATCCGCCGGGCAATGTAGTCCTTGACCTGCTGGTACAAAGCCATCGCCTGCGCGGACGCGGGTGCAACGGGCGCCGGATGCGGTGCGTTGTGGGGGCGTCGAACGGGTGGATGGCTCATGGCAGGCAGCGGCGCAGCCGGTTCAGTGCAGATCGGCGGCCAGCGATTCGGCGCGGATTTCTTCCGTCAGACGGGCTTTGAGGTCCATGAATTCTGGGCTGGTCTTGATCGTGTAATGGCGCGGGTGCGGCAGGTCCACCGCCAGCTCGGTCTTGATGCGGCCGGGCCGTGCGCTGAACACGGCCACACGGTTGGCCATGAAAATGGCTTCGTCGATGTCGTGCGTGACAAACATCACCGTCTTGCGCTCGGCTTCCCAGATCCCCAGCAGCAGTTCCTGCATGAGCACGCGGGTCTGGTTGTCGAGCGCGCCAAAGGGCTCGTCCATCAACAAAATTTTGGGGTCGTTGGCCAGCGCGCGGGCAATGGCCGTGCGCTGCTGCATGCCGCCCGAGAGCTGCTTGGGAAAATGCTGCTCGAAGCCGCGCAAGCCCACCTTGCTGATGAAGTAGTCGCTGCGGTCTTTTTGCTCTGCCAGGCCCATGCCGCGCTCGCGCAGCCCGAAGCGGATGTTTTGCTCGATGGTGAGCCAGGGAAACAGCGTGTAGCTCTGGAACACCATGCCGCGGTCGGCGCCTGGGCCTTCGACCGGCTGGCCGTCGAGCACTACCTGCCCGGTGGTCGGAAAGTCGAGCCCGGCCACAATGCGCAGCAGCGTCGATTTGCCGCAGCCCGAGGGGCCCAGAATGGTGACGAAATCGTTCTCGCGCACCTCAAAATCGACCGGCAGCAGAGCCTGCGTGGCTTTGCCGCGCGCCGAGGTAAAGGTGCGCGATACGCCGCGAATGGAGAGTTGGTTCAGTGCGCTCATTACAGGCTGCTCCAGGCAAACATGCGGCGGTTGAAGGTTTTGAACGCCAGATCCGAGATCAGGCCGATGATGCCGATGACGATGATGCCGAAGATGATCTGCCCGGTATTGAGCAGCGCCTGGCTGTCCATGATCATGTGACCGATGCCCGAGGCCGAGCCGATCAGTTCCGCCACGATCACGTAGGTCCAGGCCCAGCCCAGCACCAGGCGCAAGGTTTCCGCAATGCCGGGCGCAGCGCCAGGGATCAGCACGCGCCGCACGATGCCGCTGCTGCCCGCACCCAGGGTATAGGCCGCCTCGACCAGGTCACGCCGCGCACCGCCCACAGTAACGGCCACCATCAGCACAATCTGGAACACCGAACCGATAAAGATCACCAGGAGTTTTTGCGTCTCGCCAATACCGGCCCACAGAATCAGCAGCGGAATAAAGGCCGACGCTGGCAGGTAGCGGCAGAACGAAACGAAGGGCTCGAAGAAAGCCTCGACCGGCTTGTAAGCGCCCATGGCAATGCCCAGCGGCACAGCGATGACCGTCGCCAGCACAAAGCCCCCCATCACGCGCCACACCGTCATGCCGATGTCGTGCAGGAAGTTATATTCGGTGAACAGCAACCAGCCTTCCTGCACCATGGTGACCGGGCTGGCCAAGAAGGTGGGCGAGACAAAGCCGCCCAGCGTGAACCCTGCCCACACCAGCACGAACAGCACAAAAAAGCCTATGCCAAGCAGGGTTTGCAGGCGCGGGCTGATGGGGTCCAGCGGCTTGATCGGACGCCTGCGCCGGGCCACCGGCAGCGCCGCCATGCCGAGCACGGGCGTGGGAACAGAGTTGGTTTGCATGGTGGGCGGCTCCGGCTTACTTGATGAAACTCGCGTCAAAGGTGACGTTGAGATCCGCCGGCGCCTTGCGAATCACGCCCGCCTCCAGCAGGATTGGCACCGAGTCCTTCATGAACTGCATGAGTTCGCCCGAGAAAAACTTCTGATTGGCCGCCTTGTCTTGCCAGCGCAGGAAGGCAGCCGACTTGCCAAACTGCTCGCCGCTTTGCTTGACGGCGGCTCCCATGATTTCATACGACTTGGCGGGGTCGGCCTTGATCATTTCCACGGCCTCGAAATACGAATTTGCCAGTGCCTGCGCGGCCTGCGGGTTGGCCTTGAGCCAGGTGGGGGCGCAGCCCACGGTGTCCATCACCATGGGATAGTCGAGCGTGGTGGCCAAAATCTTGCCCGCCTGCGGGTTGGCGCGCACAGTGGACAAGTAGGGCTCATAGGTCATGGCGCCATCGTTCTGGCCCGAGATGAAGGCCTGGGCGGCGGGCTGGGGTTCGAGCGAAACCACCTTCACGTCCTTGATGGTCATACCGTTCTTGTTGAGCATCCATGCCAGGCCGAAGTAGGGGGCGGTGCCAGGGGCCGACACACCAATCGTCTTGCCCTTGAGTTCTGCAAAGCTCTTGACGTCGTTGCGCACGGCCAAGCCGTCGGCGCCGTAGGACTTGTCCATCTGGAAAATCTGCACGATGGGTACGCCATTGGCGTTCCAGGCCACGTGCGTTTCCACCGTGGTGGCGGCGCACTGGATGGCTTCAGACGCGAGCGCCAGGTGGCGGTCCTTCTGCGGAATCATGCGCAGGTCGACGTCCAGACCATTTTTCTTGAAGAGGCCCGCCTTGTCGGCCAGCGTCAGCGGCGCAAAGCCGGTCCAGCCGGACATGCCGAGCGTGATTTTCGTCTGGGCGCTGGCGGGAACAGCCATGGCGGCGAGGGCGGTGCCGACTGCGAGCAGTGCGGCGTTCTTGATAAATGTCTGGACCATAGGGACTCCTTTACAGTGTGAAACGTCAAGGTGGGGCTGGCGGCAACCACGGAGCCGTCCCACGCCAGCCGATTGTCTTCCTACTTGCCCATACCTGTATATACAGGTAAAACCCTAATACGGCGGAAATGGATCAGTTGCTTGCCCCGTCATCCCGGCGCCGTGGCCCTGCGGGTCAAATCATCAACTTGTGGGGCAAACGCCGAGCGCACGGCCTGCGCAAAGGGCTGCGCCAGTGCGGCCGGTGCCGCGCCACTGTCGGGGTAGGCCAGCACCACCGACTGCACGGCCAGGCGCCCCCGCAACCTGCGGCAGGCCAGGCGCTTACCGTCCTGGCTGCGGTCGCTCACCGGGCGCGTGGTCAGCAGCGATACGCCCAGCCCATGGGCCACCAGGCCGCGCACCGTCTCCAGTGAGGTGGACTCGCACACGATGCGGGGTGTCACGCCGGCGCTGCGAAACAGCGACAAGAAATACTCCCGGCTGTGCGGCAGATTGATCAGCACCAGGGGCTCGCGCGCCAGCTCGCTCAGGCGCAAGCTGCTGGCTGCCGCCAGCGGGTGCCCCCAGGGCAGCAGGGCATAGGGCACCAAATCCACCACCGGCTCAAGACGCACGCCACTGCGCGCCAGCCCCAGGTCGTACAGCAGGGCAATATCGAGCGCGCCCCGCGCCAACATGCGCATCAGGGTTTCGGTGTCGTCTTCGTGGAACTGCACCTCGATGGCGGGGTGCGCGGCCCGCATCTGCGCGAGGATGGCGGGCAGCCAGCGCGGCGCCAGTGTGCTCAGGCACCCCACACGCAGCAGACCGGCAAGCGCCCCCGAACGCGGCCCTGACAAGGCGCGCGCCTGCTCCAGCAGGGCCTGGGCGGCGCGGTGGCGGGCGACACCGGCAGCCGTGAGCTCCATGCCCCGCGCATGCAGACGCACAAACAACGCCTCGCCCCAGAGCGCTTCCAGGTCGGCAATGGCCTTGGACACCGAAGGCTGGGACACGCCCAGCGCCTGTGCGGCCCGCGCGGCACCACCATGGTGGGCTGCAGCGGCAAAGTATTCGAGCTGGCGCAGATTCATTTGCATCATTTTTATTGATCCAATCTATCAATAATCAATTCTTTCTTCTGATTCCATTGTGCGCCAGCATGGGGCTTTGCAACGTGTTGGAGCCCCACAATGACCCACGCTACGCTGCCTCTGGAAGGCATTCGCATCCTTGATTTCACACGGGTGCTGGCCGGACCTCTGTCCACCGCCCTGCTCGCTGATCTGGGCGCCGAGGTCATCAAGATCGAGCCGCCCCAGGGCGACGATTACCGCGCCATTGGCCCCATGCAGAACGGCGAAAGCGCGCTGTTCACCGTGATGAACCGCAACAAAAAAAGCGTGGTGCTCGACCTCAAATCCCCCGAGGCGGTGGCGCTGGTGCATGCCATGGCGGCGCATGCCGATGTGGTGGTGGAGAACTTTCGCCCCGGCGTAGCCGAGCGGCTGGGCATTGGCGCGGCCACCCTGCAAGGGCTGAACCCGAAACTGGTGGTGGTCAGTGTGTCGGGCTTTGGCCAGACCGGGCCACTGGCGCACCGGCCTGCCTACGACATCATCGTGCAGGCCATGAGCGGCCTGATGGAAGCCACGGGCGAGCCCGATGGCGCCCCCACGCTGGTGGGCGAGGCCGTGTCCGACGTGGTGGCCGGGCTGTTTGCCTCCTGGGCCACGCTGGCGGCGCTGCTGCAGGTGCAGCGCACCGGCCAGGGCCAGCATGTGGACGTGGCCATGTTCGACACCACGCTGAGCTTTCTGGCCACCTCCATGGCGCGCTACCTGTTCACCGGCAAACCCGCACGGCGTGTGGGCAACCGCCACCCGTTGTCGGCGCCGTTTGGCGTGTACCGCGCGCAGGACGGCCACTTTGCCCTGGCCGTGCTCAACAAAAAGCTATTCGACGCACTCGCTGGCGCCATGGCACAACCCGAACTGGCCAGCGACCCCCGCTTTGCCACCGACGAGACGCGCTCAGAGGCCGAGCCCGCACTGCGCCAGGCCATTGAAGCGTGGGCGGGCACCTTGCCCGTGGCGCAGGTGGTCGCGCTGCTCGACGGCGCTGGCGTGCCCGCAGCCCCCATCTGGAACATTGCGCAGGCCCTGGAATCCCCGCAGGC
>JBATPF010000211.1:0-6296 GCA_049291355.1 Giesbergeria sp. | reverse complement strand
GTCATTTCAATCTGTTCTGAACGGGCGAGCCGCTAAAAGTGGGAGACCACAAGCCGCCGAGCAACCTTTGGGTCAGGGGGATGCCTATCAAGCTGTTGAGCAGATCGTGAAAGGTCTCAACACACGCATCCGTGGCCTCGGCGGCCTGGTTCGGAGGCTGCTGAATCAGTACGTTCCTGAGCTTCTCGAAGCGCACTGGCGTTGTGTCCTCATGGGCCTGCAGCAAGCAAGGGTGCGCCCGCCCGGCAACGATCAAAGTGCGCCGGTACAGCGCTGCAATGCCGCGTTGCCCAAGCACAGGCGTCAGCGCATTGACCATCGACTCCCAACGGGCTACCGCAGCGTCTGCGACCATCTGTGCCCGGTCGTCGGTGGCGTTAGTAGATTAGGGTGGAATCACGGAGCAGGCCTTTCACGCAAGGACGTAGCCTGGATCGGCGTCTTGGCAACTTGTTGAAGATCAATTCGACCTTGTCGTATTCTTTGTCGGGCTTGTTCACGGGCTATTGTGTTCGCTCGCGCCGAAGAATCATTCCGGCACCACACGGGGACGGAGCTATAAAAATTAAAAATCTGCTCGCCCTCAATGCAACTGATGCCAATCGTGCAAGGCACCCCAATGGGTCAGGCCTCTACAGGCACGACATCAGGGCATTAACTGCGATCATGCGTCCACAGTCCGTGCGGTACCGCACTTAGCGGGCATCGATCCCTCAAATTTGCCAAGCTTTCATTTTGCATCGTCCCATCGCGCGTTGCACCAAGACGACTCGTCGTCAGGGGCAATACAGCTGCACCACCACCGGCGCGACAGAAGAGGGGTGACGTGCATACGGATCTGCGGCATCGATGAAAACCCCGATCCCCTCTAGGCGTAAGCCTCTAGAGCCGGGAAGGCATCGCGTGCGATATTTCTCCGATGCAAAGAAGATCGCTCCTGAAGCTCGGCTTGGTGTCTGGCGCCGTACTGGCCGTTGCAGGTGGCGCGGCCGTGCTTTGGCGCCCTGGCATCGCGCAGGGCCGGCTGACGGCGTCTGCCCGCGAAGTTTTTGCCAGCCTGGGGTACGCCATTCTTCAAGGCACTTTGCCCTCCGAGCCGCCGGCCCGTGCGCAGGCGGTGGAGGGCATGGTGGAACGCGTGGATGTTCTGCTGCAGAAGCTTCCGCCGCATGTGCAGGCTGAGCTGTCGCAACTGCTGGGGCTTCTGTGCACCGCGCCGGGACGTTTGGGCCTGGCCGGTCTGGTGCCTGCTTGGGCGGATGCGAGCGAGGCGCAGGTGCAGGCCGCGCTGGAAGGGATGCGCCAATCGGGCCTGGCTTTGCGCCAGCAGGCCTACCTGGGACTGCACGAGATCGTTGGCGGCGCCTACTTTTCCGACGAAAGCACCTGGGCCTCGGTGGGCTACCCCGGACCCTCGATTCTTTAAGAACGTCTTCTAAGAGGCTGACGCATCCATGAGCAATTTTCCCGATCCGATCCGCGCGGGTCTTGAGCGCGGCTGGAAGGTGCTGGGCGGCGCGCACGGCCCGCTCCCTGAAAAAATCAGCTGCGACGTGGCCATTGTGGGTTCGGGCGCCGGGGCGGGGATCACCGCCGAACTGCTGACCCGCGCGGGCCTCCATGTCGTCCTCGTCGAAGAAGGGCCGCTCAAGAGCAGCAGCGACTTCCACCAGCGCGAGTCCGAGGCCTACCCCTCGCTCTACCAGGAAAGCGCCAGCCGCAAAACCGCCGACAAGGGCGTTTCCATTCTGCAGGGGCGCTGCGTGGGCGGCTCCACCACGGTGAACTGGACCAGCTCGTTTCGCACGCCCGAGCCCACGCTGCGCTACTGGGAGCAGCATTTTGGTTTGGACGATTTTGGCCACGAGGCTCTGGCGCCGTACTTTGAGCAGGCCGAGCGGCGCCTGAACATCTCGCCCTGGCTGATGCCGCCCAACGAGAACAATGAGCTGCTGCGGCGCGGGGCAGACAAGCTGGGCATTGCTTCGGCTACCATTTCCCGCAACGTCAAGGGCTGCTGGAACCTGGGCTCCTGCGGCATGGGCTGCCCCACCAATGCCAAGCAATCCATGCTCGTGACCACCATCCCGGCCGCGCTGGAGCTAGGTGCCACGCTCTTGGTGGAAACGCGCGCCGAGAAATTCGTGCTTGCCAACGGCAAGGCGCAGGCGCTGCACTGCATTGCGGTGCAGCCCAACGGCGCGCCTGTGGATGCGGGCAAACCTGCGACGACCATCGTGGCCAAGCATTTCGTGCTGGCTGGCGGCGCCATCAACTCTCCTGCGGTGTTGCTGCGCTCCAAGGCACCAGACCCGCATAGTCGCCTGGGTACGCGCACTTTTTTGCATCCGGTGATCATGTCGGCTGCCGTGCTGGCGCAGACGGTGGAGGGTTGGGCCGGCGCGCCGCAGTCGCTGTACACAGACCACTTCATGGACACCCAGCCCATCGATGGTCCCATCGGTTTCAAGCTCGAATCGCCTCCGCTGCATCCGGTGATCCTGGCGACCACCATGCCGGGCTATGGCCAGGCGCATGCCGATCTGCTGGCCAAGTTCCCGCACACCCATGTGCTGCTGGCCTTGCTGCGCGACGGATTTCATGCCGAAGCGCCCGGCGGGCGCGTTCAGCTGCGCGGCGATGGCTCGGCGGTGCTCGACTACCCGCTGACCGACTTCGTGATGGAAGGCGCCCGCCGCGCGCTGCTGGCCATGGCCGAGATCCAGTTTGCCGCGGGCGCGCAAGAAGTGCTTCCCGTGCATGAAATGGCGCGGCCCTACGCATCCTGGACCGAAGCCAAAAGCGCCATTGAAGCCCTGGCCATGAAGCCGCTGTTGACCAAGGTGGTCAGCGCCCATGTCATGGGCGGCTGCGGCCTGGCGGGCAGCGAGGCGCTGGGCGTGGTGCGCCCGAATGGGGTGCACTGGCAGATCGAAAACCTTTCGGTGCACGACGGCTCGCTGTTTCCCACGAGCGTGGGCGCCAACCCGCAGCTTTCCATTTACGGAATCACCAACCGGCTGGCGCAGGGCTTGGCAGAGCGCCTGACTGGCAAGAAAGTCTTACTCGCCTGAGTCGAGCGTGTTTGCAGCCTTTGTAGCGGGGCCGGGCGAATTCAGCCCCTGCATCTAACGGAACTCGCGCCACGCTCGCCTAACATCGCCGCATGGAAACGTCCTTGCCTTCGCTGTTGCTGCAACTGCTGCATGGCTTTGCGCTGTGGCTACTTTCCTCGGTGCACATTGCCTTGGCCATTGCCGTCACGCTGCATGCGCTGATGAAAAAGGACGAAGTACACGCGGCCGTCGGCTGGATCGGTCTGGCCTGGCTGGCGCCCTTTGGTGGTGCGCTGGCGTATTGGCTGCTGGGCATCAACCGCATCGGGCGCACCGGGGTGGCGCTGGGCCTGCGCAAAGCCTGGCAGAGCGAAGGCGACCTGGCCGAAGTTTTTGCGGTCCCCGACGAGGCGGTGGATGCTCCGCTGGGCGGCGTGGCCCGGGTGGCCCGGCAGGTGACGGGGAAACCGCTGCTGGCGGGCAACCGTGTCGTGCCCCTGCCCGATGGCGACACGGCCTACCCGGCCATGCTGGCGGCGATCGACGCGGCCGAGTTGTCCGTCACGCTGCTGACCTACATTTTCCACAACGACGCTGCGGGAGAAGCCTTTGTGCAGGCGCTCACCCGTGCACAAGCGCGGGGCGTCGAGGTGCGCGTGCTGATCGATGCCGTGGGATCGCGCTACCGGCCGACCGGCGTGCTGCGGCGCTTGCGGGCGCTGGGCATCCCCTGCGCTGCGTTTTTGCCGCCTTCATTCACGCGCGTGCTCTCACATGTGAACTTGCGCAACCACCGCAAGATCTTGGTGGTGGACGGCGCGGTAGGCTTTACCGGCGGCATGAACATCAGCGCCAACCACTGGCTCAGCATGCGGCCGGCGGCGCCTGTGCACTGCCTTCACTTTGAAGTGCTTGGCCCCGTGGTCACCGATATGCAGCGGGCCTTTGCCACCGACTGGGCGTTCACCACGCACGAGCGCTTGCATGGTGCCCCCTGGTTTGCGACGCCGCGGTCCAGCGGCTCAGTGCTGGCGCGGGGCGTGACCGATGGCCCGGACGCCGACATGGACCATATGCGCCAGGTGATTCTGGGCGCGCTGGCGGCGGCGCGGCAGCGGGTGCGCATCGTCACGCCATATTTTTTGCCGGATGAGGTCATTCTCAGTACCCTGCAGACCACCGCGCTGCGCGGCGTGGCGGTGGACATCGTGCTGCCGGTGCGCAGCAACCTGCCCCTGCTCGATTGGGCCATGCGCCCGCAGTTTGATGAGCTGCTGGCCGCAGGTTGCCGCATCTACTTCACGCCAGCGCCGTTCGACCATGCCAAGCTGTTGGTGGTGGACGGCGCCTGGGCGCTGATCGGTTCCACCAACTGGGACGCGCGCAGTTTGCGGCTCAACTTTGAATACAACATTGAATGCCATGATGCTGAACTGGTGGGTGCGCTCGACCCCCTGATCGACACCCGCATCGCCCACGCCACGCCGCTCGATGCCGCCACCCTGGCCGGCTCGCGCCTGCCCGCGCGGCTGCGCAATCGGGCGGTATGGCTGCTGTCACCCTATCTTTGAATGCTATCGAGTTGATAGCTTATAACGATTGCTGGATAAGCGCTGGAGGCCAAGTTTTCTTGAAATAAGTCGGCCCATCGGGCAAGACAGGGAAAGCGCGGCGGTAGTTGCTTTTAACCGACACCACACCCCAAACCCCGGTGATAACTTTGCGCCACTCATTCATTTCGGCCAAAGACCACCATGCCCAAAACCCTGATCGAACCCTTCCGCATCAAGAGCATTGAGCCCATCCGCATGACGACGCGCGCGCAGCGCGAGCAGTTGCTGGAGGCCGCGCACCTCAACGTCTTCAAGCTGCGCGCCGAAGACGTGCTGCTCGACTGGCTCACCGATTCGGGCACCGGCGCCATGTCGAGCAAGCAATGGGGCGCCATCATGGAGGGCGACGAGAGTTACGCCGGCGCGCGCAGCTTCTACCGGCTGGAAAAAGTCATCCAGGACATTACCGGCATGCAGCATTTCGTGCCTACGCACCAGGGCCGTGCGGCCGAGAAGGTGTTGTTTACCGCAGTGTGCAAAAAAGGCGACCTGGTGCCCAACAACTGCCACTTCGACACCACGCGCGCCAACCTCGAATACCTCGGGATCGAGGCGGTGGACCTCGTCATTCCCGAGGGCTTGCAACCGGCGCTGATCTATCCCTTCAAGGGCAACATCGACCTGGCGCGCGCCGAGGCCGTGCTGCAGAAGGAGGGCGCACGCATTCCGTTTGGCATGATCACCGTGACCAACAACACCGGTGGCGGCCAGCCGGTCTCGATGGCCAACATCCGTGCGTATTCGGCTTTGCTCAAGAAGTACGGCAAGCCCTTCATCATGGATGTGTGCCGCTTCTCGGAGAACGCGATGTTCATCAAGATGCGCGAGCCAGGCTACGAGAACACGCCCATTCGCGACATCGTCAAGGAAATGTTCTCGTATTGCGACGGCGCCACCATGAGCGCCAAGAAGGACGCCATGGTCAACATCGGCGGCTTCATCGTGCTGCGCAGCGACGAATGGATGGACGGCGTGCGCAACGGCCTGATCATGATGGAAGGCTTCCCCACTTACGGCGGTCTGGCCGGGCGCGACCTCGAAGCCATGGCCGTGGGCCTGGAAGAGGGCATGGACGAGGACTACCTGCGCTACCGCCTGCGCACCGCCGAATACCTGGGTGAGCGGCTGGACGCCGCCGGCGTCGGCTTCGTCAAGCCCACCGGCGGCCACGCGGTGTACATCGACGCCAAAACCGTTCTGCCCGACATGCCCGTGGCGCATTACCCGGCCTGGGCGCTGTGCAACGCGCTGTATCTGGAAGGTGGCATACGCGGTGTCGAGATTGGCTCGGTCATGTTCGGCAAGCGCCTGCAGGACGGCACCGAGACCTTCCACAGCATGGAGCTGGTGCGTCTGGCGTTTCCGCGCCGCATGTACACACAGTCGCACTTTGACTACGCGGCCGAGGTGATCGCCGAAGTGAAAGAGAAGGCGGCGAGCATTCGCGGCGTGCGCATCGCCAAGCAGCCGCAGTTTCTGCGCCACTTCACCTGCGAATGTGTCTGGGCTTGAACGGCTCTGACACAGGCTAAGAATATTGGTCAAAACGCCCGACTCTGTAGCTGCTTCAGAAAGGCCGACAGACAACAATGAGAGGGCGGCCTTGATGGGTTCGCGCCTCGTGGCA
>JBATPF010000210.1:0-2410 GCA_049291355.1 Giesbergeria sp. | reverse complement strand
CATCACTGGCCGCATCATCGACATCATCGCGCCCATCGGCCGTGGCCAGCGCGCACTGATCGTCGCGCCACCCAAGAGCGGCAAGACGGTGATGATGCAGCACATCGCCCACGCCATCACCGCCAACAACCCCGACGTACACCTGATGGTGTTGCTCGTCGATGAGCGGCCTGAAGAAGTGACCGAGATGCAGCGCACCGTCAAGGGTGAAATCATTGCGTCCACCTTTGACGAGCCCGCAGCGCGCCACGTGCACGTGGCCGAAATGGTGATCGAGCGCGCCAAGCGGCTCGTCGAGCTCAAAAAAGACGTGGTGATCCTGCTTGACTCCATCACCCGTCTTGCCCGGGCTTACAACAACGTCGTGCCTTCATCGGGCAAGGTGCTTTCGGGCGGCGTCGACTCGAATGCACTGCAACGCCCCAAACGCTTCTTTGGCGCAGCGCGCAAGGTGGAAGAAGGCGGTTCGCTGACCATCATCGCCACGGCGCTGGTCGATACCGGCAGTCGCATGGACGAAGTGATTTTTGAAGAATTCAAGGGCACGGGCAATTGTGAGATTCACCTCAATCGCCGCCTGTATGAAAAGCGTGTGTTCCCGGCTATTGAACTCAACAAGAGCGGGACGCGCCGCGAGGAACTCCTGCTCACGCCCGAGATTCTGCAAAAGACGCGCATCCTGCGCCAGCTCATGTACAACATGGACGAGATGGAATCCATGGAACTCATGATCAAGAACATGAGAGCCACCAAGAGCAACGTCGAGTTTTTTGACATGATGCGCAGGGGTGGATAAGGGTTAGCCCCAGGGTCGCGCACTTTGTGCGTTCCCTGCCCCCCAAGGGGGCAGCATTTTGCCTTGGGACGGCCCGGCGGCAAAATTGTTATAATTTAAGGCTTTTTTGCGGAAAGTAGGCTGGACGGTCCGGCCCGGCTCCCGCAGCGACCTCCAAGGAACATCATGAAAGACGGCATTCACCCCAACTACCGCGAAGTGCTCTTCGTCGACCTCTCCAACGGTTTCAAGTTCGTCACGCGCTCGTGTGTGAACACCAAGGAAATGGGCAAGACCGAAGACGGGCGTGAACTGCCGATGTTCAAGCTCGATACGTCCAGCGAATCACACCCCTTCTACACCGGTACGCAAAAGTCGGTCGACAATATGGGTGGGCGCGTCGAGCGCTTCCGCAACCGTTTCGGCAAGACGACGACGGCCAAGTAAGCGTCTGCGGGCACGCTGGCAGGCCTTCGAAAGCGCCCCGTCCTAACGCCAGCGCCCTCGCACCAGTCCAGAGGCAGCCCGGGAAACCGCGCTGCTTTTTTTTGCCCGTATGCTTCACAGCGACTCTGCAGCCTGACTTCGCGTGAACCAACCCACTCCCGCCATCGTTCCCCACAGCGCCGTGCGGCCCCTGCCGCGCTGGGCTTTGCTGCTTTTGTGCGCAGCCTACGTGCTGCCGGGTTTCATCGGCCGCGACCCCTGGCGCGGGGCCGATGTCACTGCTTATGGCTACATGCTGGAATTGGCGGGCGGGCATACATCTTGGTTCGCGCCCCTGCTGGGCGCCTTGGCGCCGGAATCGGACGGTCTGCTGCCCTACTGGCTGGGCGCCTGGGCCTTGCAGATCACGCAGGGCCTGCTGCCTGCCATTTTTGCGACGCGCATTCCCTTCGCCTTGCTGCTGGTGCTGAGCTTGTGGGCCACCTGGTGGGGCATTTACGTATTGGCGCGCAGCCCCGGTGCGCAGCCCGTGGCGTTTGCGTTTGGCGGCGAAGCCTCGCCTGCCGACTACGCGCGCGCTATCGCCGACGGCGGCCTGCTCGCATTGCTCGCCAGCCTGGGACTGGCCCAGCCCACCCACGAGACTTCGGCCTATCTCACGCAGCTTTGTGGCACAGCGCTTGTCTTTTATGGGCTGGCGGCCATGCCACGCCAGCGCTGGGGGCCGTGGCTGGCAATCGCATTGGGCCTGCCTGGACTGGTGCTCAGCGGCGCGCCGATCCTGGCGGTGCTCTACGGCGCGGGTGGCACGCTGCTGTGCCTATGGGCGACAGACGAGGCACAACCCGAGGCTCCCATGGCGCGCCGTGCGGCCCTGGGCCTGTTGGTACTGACGCTGGCAACCGCATGGCTTGCCTGGCAACTGGGTCTGTGGGAGCGGCGCGTCCTTTGGCCCGACTTTGAAAAGGAAGCGCGCAGCCTGGCGCGCCTGTTGCTGTGGTTCACCTGGCCCGCCTGGCCGCTGGCGCTGTGGACGCTGTGGCGCTGGCGACGCCATGTTTTGGTCCTGCCTCTGCG
This sequence comes from Giesbergeria sp., assembly GCA_049291355.1. Taxonomy (GTDB): domain Bacteria; phylum Pseudomonadota; class Gammaproteobacteria; order Burkholderiales; family Burkholderiaceae_C; genus Simplicispira. The sequence goes on along the minus strand of JBATPF010000210.1, from coordinate 111 downwards.
GCGCCATCTTTGGTTACCGTTGTGGTTCGCCGTCTGCGCCCTTGTGGCCATGGCGCTCTCGCGGCCTGCCGACCGCGCGCTGCTGCTGGGCCTGCCGGCGCTGGCGGCGCT
>JBATPF010000209.1:0-18697 GCA_049291355.1 Giesbergeria sp. | reverse complement strand
GGCCTGCGGCTTCAAGATGGCGGCCCAGCGGCTGCCCGGCCTGCTGGCCGGCGTGCTGGACGCAGGGCAGGGCGCGCAATGAGCCTGGTTTTTCGGGTCGCACCCACCGCTTCGCAGGCCCCGCCATGCTGAAGGGGGTCGTTGCATCGGTGCTGGCATCGGTGCTGTTTGGCGTGATTTACTGGATTTCGCCGTTTCTCAAGCCGCTCGGCGGAGAAGAGATTTTTGGTTGGCGCGTGCTGGCCACGTTGCCGTTCACCACCGTGCTGCTGCTGTGGCGGAGCGAATGGACGCAGGTGCGCGAGCTGGCCCAGCGTGTGCGCCAGCGCCCGGCACTTGGCGCGGCGCTGGTGCTCAGCGCCGCCATGGTGGGCGTGCAACTGTGGCTGTTCATGTGGGCGCCCATGGCGGGCCGGGCATTGCCGGTATCGCTGGGCTACTTTCTGCTGCCACTGGTGATGGTGCTGGCAGGCGCCGTGCTGTACCGGGAGCGGCTCTCGGGCCCGCACAAGCTGGCGACGGCTCTGGCGGCTGTGGGCGTTGGCGCCGAGTTGCTGCGCGCCGGCGGCGTGTCTTGGGAGACCTGGCTGGTGGCCGTGGGCTATCCGCTGTATTTCGCGCTGCGCCGCCGCCTGCGCACCGAGAAGCTCGGCGGCCACTGGGTGGACATGGCTCTGGCCGTCCCTGTGGCGCTGTATTTCGTATTGCGCGCGCCTTCCACGCTGCCCGTCGTGGCGGGCGACCTGCCCCTGGCGGCGCTGGTGCTGGTGGTGGGCGTGCTCAGCGCCGTGGCATTGGCGCTCTACATGGCGGCCAGCCAGTTGCTGCCCATGGGCCTGTTTGGTCTTTTGACCTATGTGGAGCCGGTGCTGCTGGTGGTGGTGGCGCTGCTGCTGGGCGAGCGGCTGGCGCCGGGGCAGTGGCTGCTGTACGGACTGGTATTTGCTGCGGTGGGCGTGCTGGTGGTGGATGCGCTGCGCCAGACAATGCGCGCACCCCCTGCGATCAAAAATATGAAAAAAAACCATGCTACCGCTGATGTAGACTAAGTTTATTGCTACCATTTTTGCTAATTATTTGGGTGGGTTACGGGAGTTTTGCTTGATCCTTCGGTCCGTTTTTTCGCGCAGTTCGTTGGTGGCATTCGCGCTGGTGCTGGCAGGCTGCAGTGCCGCCCCGCACCCATACGCCTTGCAGGAGCGCTTTGGCTCGGGCGACATGCATTCGCGCCTGTTTGACGCCACGCCGGAGCAAACCTGCGAGGCGGGCCGGCGCGCGCTGCTGAGCCAGGGCTATCTGATCAGCGTGGCCCGGCAGGACATGGTGGAAGGCGGCAAGAGTTTTCAACCCGACGCCGAATCGCATATGCAGATGACGATCCGCGTGGTCTGCGTGCCCGACGGCGGGCGCGGCAGCGTCACGCTGGGTTTTGTCACCGGCGTGCAGGACAGCTACACCGTCAAAAAAGGCAACAGTTCGGCCAGCGTGGGGGTGCCGGCGCTGGGCTCGGTGTCGCTTCCCTTCATGGCGGGCAGCGAATCTTTGGTCAAGGTGGCCAGCCAGACCATCAACTCAGCAGTTTTCTACGACCGCTTCTTCGACATCGTCAAGCGCTACCTGTTGGAAGACCCCGCCGCCGAGCCAGATGGGCAAGCACCGGCTCCAAAATAGGGTCTGGCCCGGGACACCCCGGGTTTTTCGATAGGCGTCGGCCCGCCATAATGCCTGCATGGACCCGCAGCCCCTCGCACCCGATGATGCCGAACAGTGGCAGGAGCCGGTCGTTGAGCCGCTGCCTCAGCTGAGCGAGATGCTCGAAGTGCTGCGGCGGCGCTGCGGCATTGACTTTTCCGGCTACAAAACCACCACCTTGACCCGGCGCGCGCGTCAGCGCATGGCCCGTCTGTCGGTGCCCAGGCCCGAAGACTACCTGGAGATGCTGCAAGAGCAAGCCGGAGAGCGCGAGGCACTGAGCAGCGAATTGCTGGTCAACGTCACCGAGTTCTTTCGCGACACCGAGGTATTTCGCCAACTGGAGGAGGTGCTGCCCGACCTGCTGCGTGGGCGCGACGCTGGGGAGGACCTGCGCATCTGGTGCGCAGGCTGCGCCAGTGGGGAGGAAGCCTATTCGGTCACCATGCTGGCGCTGGAGGCCGCTGGGCGGCTGGGGTTTCACGGCAATGTCAAAGTGTTTGGTACCGACCTTGCGCCCCAGGCTCTGGCGCAGGCCTCGCGTGGAAGCTATGAAGGCGAAAGCCTTGCCGCAGTGCCCGAAGGCTTGCGTCGACGCTATCTTCAGGGCGATTCGACCGGGGGCATGCGTGCCGACGCCACGCTGCGCCGGCACTTGGTGTTTGCCCGCCACAACCTGCTGAGCGACCCCCCCTTTACCAGCATTGATCTGGCGCTGTGCCGCAATCTGCTGATTTACCTGAAACCCGAGGCGCAGTTCAAGGCCCTGTCGCAACTGCACTTCGCCCTCAAACCGCAGGGGCTGTTGCTGCTGGGTGCCAGCGAAAATGTAGGGGCGTTTGAGTCGAACGCGTTTTCCGTGGTGGACCGCAGCCACAAGCTGTTTCGCAAGCAGCCGACGGTGCTGGCCCGAAACTTTGACACCCACACCGTGGGCGCCCAGGCGGTGCCGGCCCTACCGGCCCAGCCCAGCAGGCAGCCATCCACGCAGGAACATGGGCCGGAGAGCCTGGCCGCCGAGCTCGACGCCACCCGCGAACGCCTGCACGAAATGGTGCTGGAGTTGCAGACCAGCCATGAGCGCCTGGACCTGAGCAACGAGGAACTCACGGCGTCCAATGAGGAGCTGCAAAGCACCAATGAGGAGCTCAAGTCGGTCAACGAAGACCTGTACGCGCTGAACAAAGAGCTGGAAGCGCGCAACGACGAGCTCGATGCCCTCAACCGCGACTACGACCACTTGCTCGACAGCACCGAGATCGGCACCGTTTTTCTTGATGGCGATCTGAGCTTGCGGCGCTTTAGCCCCGGCGTGGAAGATTTTCTGGCGCTGCGGGGCAGCGACATTGGCCGCCCGATCGGCGACATCCGCTACCGGCTGGGCCCGCAGGAGGCCTTTTTGGAGGACCTGCGCGAATGCGCGAGAAGCGAGAAACGCATCGAGCGCGAAGCCATGCTGCCCGATGGGCGTTGGGTGTTCGAGCGCATGCTGCCTTTCAGCGACGATACAGGCCAGGGCCATGGCGTGGTGCTGACCTGGACCGACATCAGCAAGACCAAGCGCATCGAGTCGCTCGCCGAAAAGCTTGCGGCGGACCGAGAGCGTTTGCTGGCCATTCTGGAGGCCCTGCCCGATGGGGTGTACATCGTCAATGCCGAGTACGAGATCGAATACATCAACCCGGTGCTGCAGCGCGAGTTTGGCGACGTCATGGGCCGCAAGTGCCACGACTATTTTCACAAGAGCGCCTCACCCTGCACCTGGTGCAAGAACCCGCAAGTGCTCGCGGGCCAGACGGTGCAATGGCAATGGGTCTCCCCCAAGGGCCGCACCTACGATCTGTTTGACATTCCGCTGAAGAACGCCGACGGCAGCGTCAGCAAGCTCGAACTGTTTCACGACATTACCGACATGAAAGAGGCGCGTCGGCGGCTCGACGAGGCGGCCCGCATTGCGCGCGTGGGCCACTGGGAGTGGAATATCGCGGCAGACGAACTGCGCTGGAGCGATGAAACCTTCGCTTGTTTCGGCTTTGCACCGAGCGAGTTCGTCCCCACCTTCGAGCGTTTCCTGCAGCAGATTGAGCAGGCAGATCGCCAGCGTGTGCAAGATGCCGTTTCCAAGGCACTTGCGCAGGATGCCGCTTACGAAATGGAGTTTCGTTTTCGCCGTGCCGACGGCAGCCTGGGTGTGGGCTTTGCCAGCGGAAGCGTGCAGCGTGATGCGGCCGGCAAGCCCCTCACGCTGGGCGGCGCCATGCAGGACATCACCGGCCTGCGCGAGTCCGAACTGCGCTTCAAGGTGGCATTCCGTGCGAGCCCCCTGGCGGCGTCAATTGCGCGCGCGCGCGACGGTTTGTTTGTCGAGGTGAACGACCGCTACGAAACCTGGTTTGGCTGGCCGGCGCGTGAACTGGTGGGCAAGACCACGGTGGAAGTGGGCTTGTGGGCCGATCTTGAGGTGCGCGATGCCTGGCTTGCGGAATTGCAGCACCGAGGCAGCACGCTCGACTTCGAAGCCGAATGGGTCTGCAAGTCGGGCGAAAAGCGCTGCGTGAGCCTCTCGGCCGAGCTGATGGATCTGCACGACGAGCCGCATGTGGTGGCGTTTGCCCAGGACATCACCGAGCGCAAGGAAAGCGCCGCACGCATTGAATTTCTGGCGCACCACGACCCGCTTACCGGCTTGCCCAACCGGGTGTTGTTTCGTGACCGTTTCGATCTTGCCAAGGCCTGGAGCGAGCGCAGCGAGAGCAAGCTGGCGCTGTTGTACCTGGATCTGGACCATTTCAAACAGATCAACGACACGCTCGGCCATCCAGTGGGCGACCTGCTGCTGCAGCAGGTGGCCCAGCGCCTCGCCAGCACGCTGCGCGACACCGACACCATCAGCCGGCAGGGCGGCGACGAATTTTTGATTGCTCTGACCGACGTGCAGGATGTCGAGGCCGTGGGCCGCATTGCCAGCAAGATCACCGAAGCCCTGGCGCGCCCCTTCGAAATCGAAGGCCATGAACTGGCGGTCACGCTGTCCATCGGCATTGCCCTGTGTCCCGACGACGGGGCCGACTTCGATACCTTGCTGCAGCGTGCGGACACGGCCATGTACCGGGCCAAGGAGAGCGGGCGCAATACCTACTGCTTCTACACGAGCGAAATGAACGCCCAGGCGCTCGAGAATCTCAAAATGCGTTCTGCCTTGCACTGGGCCCTGGACCAGCAGGAGTTTGTGCTGCACTACCAGCCGCAGGTGGATCTGGTCAGTGGAGCGGTGATCGGTGTCGAAGCGCTGCTGCGCTGGCAACGCGGCGACGGCGAACTGGTGCCGCCGGGGCGCTTTATCCCGGCGGCAGAGGAAAGCGGGCAAATTGTGCCGATCGGCGAATGGGTCCTGCGCGAGGCCTGCGCCCAGGCCGTGCGCTGGCAGCAGGCCGGGTTGCCGGAGCTGACCATGGCGGTCAATCTGTCGGCGGTGCAGTTCCGGCGCGGCGATTTGCTGGCCAGCGTGACGCAGGCATTGGAAGAGTCGGGCCTGGACCCGTCGCGGCTGGAGCTCGAACTGACCGAGTCGCTGCTGATGGAAGATGTCGAGGCGACGCTGCAAACGGTGCAGCGTTTCAAGGCGCTGGGCGTGAGCCTGTCCATCGACGACTTCGGCACCGGGTACTCCAGTCTGGCCTATTTGCGCCGTTTTTCGGTGGACAAGCTCAAGATCGACCAGTCTTTCGTGCGCGACATCTTGACCGACCCGGAAGACGCGGCCATCGTGCGCGCCATCATCAGCATGGCACGCAGCCTCAAGTTGCGTGTCGTGGCCGAGGGCGTAGAGAGCGCCGAAGTGGCGCGTATTCTGAACCTCTACCATTGTCAGGAAGCGCAGGGCTACCATTTCGCCCGGCCCATGCCCGCGCAGGCCTTTGCGGATTGGATGCGCCAGCGAGGCACGCAAGCCTGAGGGGCGCGTGCGGTGCGGGCATACACGGCTGACAGTCCTTGCAGCGCAACAGTTTCACGGATACTTCGGGCGCCGCACTGCGCCTTTCTTTTTGCCCACCGAATCCATGATGACAACCGTCCATCCCAAAGAGTCCAAAGAATTTCGCATCCTCTCGCTCAGTGGAGGCGGCTACCTTGGCCTCTACACCGCGGTGGTCCTTGCCGACCTGGAAAAACAGGTGGGCGAACCGCTTGGCCGGCGGTTTGACCTCATTGCCGGTACCTCGGTAGGGGGCTTGCTCGCCATGGCTTTGGCTTTTGAAGTGCCGATGGCGAACATCGTTCAGCTCTTTATCGAACGCGGCGACGAGGTTTTTTCCTCGCGCAGACTGCCGGGAGGCACTGTCACGCGCCTGCTCGACATGACGCGCTCGGTGCTCGGCCCCAAGTACACCGGCGAAGCGCTGCGGCGCGAGCTTACGAAGCATTTCGGGGGCCGCACCATGGGCGACGCCCAGCATGCCGTGGTGGTGCCGGCCGTGGATGTGAGCCGCAGCGTCACCAAAGTGTTCAAGACCCCCCACACGCAGGGCTCACTGGGCGACGAGGGTTTGTCGGCCGTGGACGTGACCCTGGCGACCTGCGCGGCGCCGGCCTATTTTCCTTGCGTCAAAGTGGGCGAGCGGCTGTACGCCGATGGCGGTCTGTTTGCGGTTGCGCCCGACCATGTGGCGCTGCACGAAGCCGAGCATTTCATGGGTGCCAAGCTGGCGCGCACGCGCATGCTGTCCGTTGGGACGGCCACCATGGGCTACCAACCGACGGAGTCTGTCGACGCCGATGCGGGCGCCGTTGGCTGGTTGACCGATGGCCGATTGATTCTGACCATGATTTCCGTGCAACAGCAGCACGTGGACGCGGTGATGGAAGACCGGCTGGAAGAGCGCTACATGCGCATCGACGCAGATTGGCCGGCGAAGGCCGGGCTGGGCATCGACGTCGCGACGCCCGCGGCGACAAAAACCTTGGTGGGGCTGGGAGAAAAAACGCTGGCTCAGCTCGATCGCAAGCGCCTGGCAGCGTTTCTCTGATTCTTAAGTGAGAAGGAAAAGCGCCGGATCGACCATGCTGCGGTTCAGCATGACGCCCCAGTGCAAGTGCGGCCCGGTGACGCGGCCGGTGGCGCCCACCGCGCCCACGCGCTGCCCCACATCCACGGCATCGCCCACCTGCACATCGATGGCGCTCAGATGGCACACCATGCACAGCAAGCCGCCGCCATGGTCCAGCCACACAGTGTTGCCGTTGAAAAAATAGTCCCCGGTGTCGATCACCCTTGCCGCCAGGGGCGCGAGCACGGGCGTGCCGGTGGCCGCCGCAATGTCCATGCCGCTGTGCGGATTGCGGGCTTGGCCGTTGAACACGCGGCGCAGCCCAAATGAGCTGGAACGCCGGCCCGGGACGGGGACCTGCATCGCCAGACTGGCTGGCAGCGGAGTACTGAAGGTGGCCATCACGCCCGCCTGGTGGGCGCGCTCGCGCTGCCAGCGCGCCTCGTCCTCGGGCGACAGGTCCACCGTGCGCGGCGCCACGCTCAGGCGCTGCTCGCGATATTGCTTGGGAACGATGTCGTAACTGAGGCTGCGCGGTGCACTCCCCGCTGGCTCTACGCGAATGCGGGCCGGGCCCGGCGTTGCCGAAAGCGGGATACCGAGCACCGCCGTCCAGGCGCTGGCGTCGCCCAGAACGAGGAGCGGCACCTCGCCCGAGCCGTCTGCGGCTGCTGCAAAGGCGCGCGGGCGCGAGGGCGAATCGCCCAGCGTGAGGCGCGCGATGCCGCCCGGCACCAAGAGGGTACGCGGCAAGGACGCAGTAGCGCGCCCGGCCGCTGCAGCCGGCGCAGAAAATACCATCGGCAGAGTGAGACCAGCCAGCGAGCCCAAGCTGCGCAAGAGTGCATCGCGGCGCGAGATCAGCTCGTTGTAGTTCATGTTGCAGAGCAAAAATACAAGGACAGGGCGCGTCAGCCAACCAGCGCAGGCGTGCCTGGCACACACGCGCGAAAAAAGTCTGCCAAGAGACTGCGGGCAAGCTTCAGTGCGTGACGAATTCGTAGTGCACGACTTCGCTGTCCACCATGTCGAGAATCTCGTTCAGCGCCTCGTCCTCGTCGGTGCTGGCCCATGTTTCTTCGGGGTCACTGGCGAACAGCGGTTCCACGGTCAGGTCCAAAAAGGTTCCGTTGGGAAGGCGCAGCACCGGCGTGCCCTCGGAGGTGTTGACCAGCTCCCAGTCCTCCGGGACGGACATTTCGAGTTCAAGGGTGACGCGGAGTTTTTTCATGGCATGGGGTCAAAAATGAGGAGGTCTATGACAGGAGGGGCGCAGCAAAACCGCCGTAGGCTGCATCATGCGCTGGATTGGTGCAGATCTGGGGTTCAACTCCGCACCTTGGATTTTTTGGAAAGGTCTGATTTTGCAGCTTGAACTCAAAATTCCGCCCCCGGTGGTTGCCGCAACCGTCGCGGCAGGCATGGTGTCGGTAGCGCTCTGGGTGGGCCCGGTGCTGAATTTGCCCATGGCCTTGCGCCTGGGTGGCGCGCTGGCGCTGGCTGCCATGGGCGCCTGCTTTGATCTGGCAGGGATATGGGTTTTCCGCAAGGCCAAGACCACGGTCAACCCGATGGCCCCACAGCGCAGTGCCAAACTGGTGGCCAGCGGTGTCTACCGCATCACACGCAACCCCATGTACCTGGGGTTGGTGCTCATCCTGTTGGGTTTGGCGCTGTACCTGGCGTCGCCCTGGGCGCTGCTGGGGCCGCTGGCGTTTGCGGCCTACATCACCCGTTTTCAGATCTTGCCGGAGGAGCGGGTACTCAGCGCGCGCTTTGGCGCCGCCTACACCGCTTACTGCACCCAGGTGCGCCGTTGGCTTTAGGGCATTGGGGGTGCCCTGATTTAGGCGGCTCTGGCGCGCAGACCCTGGGCCAGGGCGCCCAGCGCAATGCCGGCCAGTGCCCACAGAAGCATCCAGTTGCCGGTGCCCAGACCCGCAATGGCCGGGCCGGGGCAGACGCCGCACAGGCCCCAGCCGATGCCGAACAGGGCAGCGCCCCGCACGGTGTCGCGGTTCCAGACGCTGGCGTGGTGGTGAAAGCGCTCTCCGAGCAGCGGGCGCGAGAGCATGCGCGGCGCCAACTGGTAGGCCAGCAGCGTGACCCCCATGGCGCCGCCCATCACCAGCATCAACCCATAGTCCTGAAAGCGCAGGAAACCCAGTACCACCTCGGGCCGAACCATGGTGGAGACGGCCAGGCCGAAGCCAAACAGCGCGCCCGCCACCAGCACGGTGACAAAGCGTGGCAGATTCATGCCTTGCGCGCTCATGCCAGCCACCGTGCCGCCAAATTGGCGGTGAGGAAGGCAGTGGCCATGAAGGTGAGCACCGCCAAAAGTGAGGGCCACTGCAGCGAACCCAGCCCGCAAATACCGTGGCCCGAGGTGCAGCCATTGCCCAGCCGTGCGCCGTAGCCCACCAGGACACCCCCCAGCAACAAACGCCACGTCGGTACGTCCGTGGTTTGCGCTGCGCCATCGGCAAAGACCAGCCACCACACGAGCGCACCGAGCACCAGCCCCAGCGCAAAGACCAACCGCCAGTGGCGCGAATCGGTGAACCGGGCTTGCTGAAAGAACGGCCGCTGCACCACGAACGACCAGGTTGACGAAAACACCGTGCTCATGCCGCCCACCAGGCCAGTGAGCACAAACAACAGCGCCACGCCGGTGCCAATGAGTACGCCGCCGAGCAGGTAGTGCTGCCAGCCCAGGGGGAAGAGGGAAAGCGTCAGGTCCATAGGGCGCCATTATCTGGGCGGGCCTGCACGCTGCCTGCGGGGAGGATGGAAAATGCGGGCATGAGCCTCATCCACCTGCTGCAGCGCCATGCCCGCCTGTCCCCGGACCGACCGGCCATCTTTCAAGGCAGCGCGCCCTGGGCCAGCTACGGCGAGTGGGCCGCGCGCAGTGCCGCGCTGGCCGCGCGCATGCGCGCTGCAGGTTTGGTGCCCGGCGACCGTGTGCTGCTATTCATGCGCAACCATCCGCGGTATCTGGAGGTGCTGTGCGCCGCCTGGTGGGCCGGCCTGGTGGTGGTGCCGGTCAACGCCAAGCTGCACCCGCGCGAAACCGAATGGATCGTGGAGAACGCCCAGGCGCGCTGGGGTTTCGTGACCAGCGACGTAGCGCCTGCGCCGCTCGCCGGGTTGGAGCGGCAAATCGACATTGAGTCGCCCGAGGCCGATGCCTTGCTGGCGCCGGTGAGCGACCCCTGGGTCGTGCCCACCGCCGAGCGCGCGCCGGACGATGTGGCCTGGCTGTTCTACACCAGCGGCACCACCGGCCGGCCCAAGGGGGTGATGCTGACGCACCGCAACCTCCTGACCATGGGGCTGACCTATTTCGTCGATGTGGACCCGGTGGCCGCGCAAGACGCCATCGTTTACGCCGCGCCCATGTCGCATGGCGCCGGACTCTACGTCGTCCCGCACCTGATGGCCGGTGCGCGCCACGTGGTGCCCTTGTCCGGCGGCGTGGATCCGGCCGAGTTGTTTGCGTTGGGTACCGAGATGGGCGGCCTTTCGACCTTCGCAGCACCCACCATCGTCAATCGGCTGGTGGACCACGCGCAGCAGGCGGGCTTGGACCACGCGGACTGCGCCCGTGCTTTCAAGACCATCGTCTACGGCGGTGCGCCCATGTACGTGGCGGACCTGCAGCGTGCGCTCGTCGTCATGGGGCCACGCTTCGTGCAGATCTACGGTCAGGGCGAAACGCCCATGGTCGCCACCGCGCTTTCGCGTGGGCAACTGGCAGATACCGCGCATCCGCGTTACCTGGAGCGCATTGCTTCGGTGGGAGTCGCCCAGACGCCGGTACAGCTGCGCGTAGCCGACGCGCAGGGCTGCGAGTTGCCGCTGGGCGAGGTCGGCGAGGTGCTGGTGCGGGGCGACAGCGTCATGGCTGGCTACTGGCAGGACCCCGAGGCCACGGCCGTGGCACTGCGCGGTGGTTGGCTGTTTACCGGCGACGTGGGCTGCCTGGATGCAGACGGATTCCTGACGCTGAAGGATCGCAGCAAGGACCTCATCATCAGCGGGGGCTCCAACATCTATCCGCGCGAAGTCGAAGAAGTGTTGCTCACTGCCCCCGGAGTGGCCGAAGTGGCCGTGGTGGGCGCGCCGGACCCTGCCTGGGGTGAAGTGGTCGTCGCTTTCGTCGTGCTGCAAGCCGGCGCAGCGACCAGCACCGAAACGCTCGATCAACACTGCCTGGCGCAGATGGCGCGCTTCAAGCGACCCAAGCACTACCGCGTGGTGCAGGCGCTGCCCAAGAACAACTACGGCAAGGTGCTCAAGACGGCGCTGCGCGAGCAGTGGCGGGCCTCTGCCGAGACTGTTTCAGGCCATCGCTGACGGCCGTTGCATCGGTCGTCGGCCGTTGCGCGGCGGTGCTTTCAGGGTTTCGGCAGGGGCGCCAAGGGCACTGCCCATGCCATACTTCTCTGAGCTTTTTGGCCTGTTGCACTCTCCATGAAAACCCACATCGGTCGTTTTGAGCTCAAGCGATTGCTGGGGCAGGGGGCACAGGCACAGGTCTGGCTGGCGTTTGATCCGCGTCTGGAGCGCGAAGTCGCCATCAAGCAGATGAAACCGGTGCCCCAGCAGGAGGCATCCGCCGTCCAGCAATGGCTGCAGGAGGCGCGCAGCGTCAGCCGCCTGACGCATGCCAACATCGTTCCCGTGTTTGAAGCCGACGTGCACGAGCAGCAGCCCTACCTGGTCTTTGAGTACGTGGCGGGCCAGACCTTGACCCAGCGCCTGGCGGCGAAAGGCGCAATGCCCGCGACCCAAGCCGTGCCCATTCTGCAGGATGTGCTCAGTGCCTTGGCCGCGGCCCATGCCGACGGCGTGGTGCACCGCGACCTCAAGCCGTCCAACGTGTTGCTTGACGCCCATGGCCGCGCCCGAGTCATGGATTTCGGGATTGCCGCCCGAGTTGCCCGATCGCCCAGCAATGCCAACCAGCCCGACGCTGCGGGCAGCCCCGGCTACATGGCCCCGGAAGCGGTGCGCGGCGAAGCGATCTCTCCCTTGATGGATGTCTACGGCGCTGGGCTCTTGCTGGCCGAGCTGCTTTGGGGCCGGCCCATAAGAACGGGGAGCGACGTGTCGCAGGTGCTGCGGCTGACCGCCGCCGAACCGCTGCAACTGCCGGCGCAGCTGCTCGATGGTCTTGACGACGCCCTGCGAGCCATCGTGCTGCGCGCCACGGCGTTTGATCCACCCCAGCGCCATGCCGGCGCGCAGCCCTTTTTGGATGCCTTGCTGAAATGGTCCGGCGCGCAACGGGACGCAGCTTCGGAAGATGCCGCCGCCGGAGCCAAGCAGAACAGCACCCTGGACTTTTTGCTTCGCCGCATGCGCAACAAGACGGATTTTCCGGCGCTCTCGGAGTCCATCGGCAAGATTCAGCGCATGGCTTCTTCCGATACGGAAAGCATCAGCAGCGTCACCAACGAAATCCTGAAGGACGTGGCGTTGACCAACAAGCTGCTGCGTCTGGTCAACAGCGCGCACTACGCCCGGGGCGACAGCATCGGGACGGTCTCGCGCGCTGTGGTTCTGGTGGGCTTCAACGGCATTCGCAACATGGCACTGAGCCTGGTGCTTCTGGAACATATGCAGGACAAGGGCAATGCGCACCTGCTGAAGGAAGAATTTCTGCGCGCCTTGATGGCCGGATCGATTGCCTCCGAGCTGGGCAGTACGGCCAAAGAAGGCGAAGAGGCCTTGATAGGTGCCTTGTTCCAGAACCTGGGTCGCATGCTCTCGCAGTTCTATTTTCCGGAGGAAGCGGACAGCATTCGCAAGCTGGTGGCCTCGCCGCGTGACCCGCTCAGTGAAGAGGCGGCTTCCAGCCGCGTCCTGGGCATCGGCTTCGAGGCGCTGGGGCTGGGAATTGCCAAGGCCTGGGGTCTGCCCGAGGGCATTCAGCGCTGCATTGTGCGGCCCCCCGGATCGCCCCCTGGCCGCATTCCTGACGATGCACTGGAGCGCTTGCGCTGGCGTTCCCGCGCCGGCAATGAAATGGCCGATGCCATGCTGCACGCCGATCCCGACGAGGTTCAGGCACGCCTGAGCCAGGCCGCCCAGACCTATCAGAAATCCTTGGGGCTGAGCGTGGACGAAATGCAGGCGGCCACGGTGACAGCACGCAAAAAGCTCGTCGAGCTGGCGCAGGCCATGGACATCAACGTGCGCCCCAACTCGCGTGCCGCCCAATTGCTCCAGCAGGCGGACGCGGCGCCGGAGCACGCGCTGGCAACTTCCACCGGGGGGCAGGATGCCCTTGCGGCGACCGAGCTGCAGGCCACCCAAAAACTGCCGGTCTCGCTAGGTTCAGAGCCACCGGGCAAAGAGCCAGTCTCTCAAACCCTGGCGGCCGGCATCCAGGACATCACCAACGCGATGGTGGAAGAATTCAAGCTCAGCGACGTACTGCGCATGATTTTGGAGACCATGTTCCGCGCGCTGGACTTTCACCGCATCGTGTTCTGCATGCGCGAATCCAAGTCTGACATGCTCACCGGTCGCTTTGGGCTGGGCATGGGCGTGGAGGGCGTCGTCAAGCAGTTTCGCGTGCCCATGGGCAAGGTCGGTGGCCAACCCGACTTGTTTGCCACCATCTGCGCCAAGGGGGCCGACACCCTGATCAGCGACGCCAGTGCCCCGCGCATCGCGGAGTGCCTGCCGGACTGGTACCGCAAGGCGGCCGACGCCCCCACCTTCCTGATCCTGCCCTTGCTGCTCAAAGGGCGGGCGTTCGGCATGATCTATGCCGACAAGGCAGAGCTGGGCAGCCTGGTGGTCGATGAGAAAGAGCTGGCCATGCTGCGCACCCTGCGCAACCAGGCGGTGATGGCGTTTCGGCAATCGTCGGGCTAGCGCTTTAGAGGACGATTTGACTGCCATTTTTTGAGTCCGAAGCGCCGGCGCTTTCCCGTATGTTGGACGGGTTGGTGCTGAGCCACCTCGCTGCGTACAGGCTCTTAGCCCGCAGGACCGGGCAGTGCGATGGCAGCCAGGTGCCCTCGCTATGATTTCCCTTCCATGCCCCACTACCTCACAGCCGCCCTCTACCAATTCGTCGAACTGCCCGACTGCGCCGCACTAGTCGCGCCGCTGCAGGCCTGCTGCGATGCGCACGGTGTCAAAGGCACCTTGCTGCTGGCAGAAGAAGGCATCAACGGCACCATTGCCGGCTCGCCCGAGGGTGTGCACGCCGTGCTGGCCTGGTTGCGCGCAGACCCTCGGCTGGCAGGCCTGCAGCACAAGGAAGCCATTGCCGAGGTACTGCCTTTTTACCGGATGAAGGTGCGGCCGAAACGCGAAATCGTCACGCTGGGGGTGCCGGGGCTCAACCCTGCGCAAAACGCCGGCACCTACGTCAAACCCGCCGACTGGAACGCGCTGATCGACCAGCCCGACGTGGTGCTGATCGATGTGCGCAACGATTACGAAGTGAAGATCGGCAGCTTCGACGGCGCCATTGATCCGCTGACCAAAACCTTCTCCGAACTGCCCGGCTGGGTAGCGCGCGAGGCCCAGCCTGGCGGTGCGCTCGCTGGCGCTGGTGGCCAAAAACCGCGCGTGGCCATGTTTTGCACCGGCGGCATTCGCTGCGAAAAATCAACCGCCTACCTGCGCACGCAGGGCTTCGATGAGGTCTACCACCTCGAAGGCGGCATCCTCAAATACCTGGAAACCGTGCCGACCGAGCAAAGCCGTTGGCACGGCGATTGTTTTGTTTTCGACGAGCGTGTCTCCGTCGGCCATGGCCTCGCGCCCGGCCACCACGAACTGTGCCGCTCCTGCCGTTGGCCGCTCGGGCCCGACGAGATCGCCTCGCCGCTGTTCGTGCGCGGCATCAGTTGCCCTTACTGCCACGGCACGCGCAGCGCCGAAGCCTTGGCCGGCTTGGCCGAGCGGCAAAAACAGGTGGATTTGGCGCGCCAGCGGGCGCAACCCCACATCGGTGTGCGCATGCCGGAAAAAGCCGGCCCTGGCGCCAAGGGTGAGGGGCAGACGCCGCCTGCCCGCGATCACGATTGAACGCGCTGATGCCATCCCGGAACCTGGGACGCGGCGCTGGTCAGCCTAAAAAATCAAGCCAACTGTGGCCCCCAGCGGAAATCGCAGCGTCCCCCCCAGCCCTCACGCCTGCCACACCCCAAACCCCGCAGAGCGCAAATCGATCCCCACCTCGATCTCCTTGTCCACGGCGTCCTCGTAGCCCATGGGGTTGAAGCCTTCGTACAGGTCCGGCCACAAACGCAGGCCGTACTGGGTCACATAGCGGTTGGCCTGAATGCCGGCCTTGTGTTTGTCAAACCGCACATCGGGGTCCAGCCCCGTCATGCCCACATACACGCAGGGCTTGCCGTCGATGTAGCCTGGGTTGTTCTTGCGGAACTTGGCCTCCAGCAGCACGTCCGGGTGCAGTTCGACCACGTAGACATGGTGGTGGGCGCGGCGGCGGCGGGGCATGCGGCGCAGTGTAATCGGAGCGACCATTTATTGAGTGAAATCGGCCTCTAGCGCTTATGCAGTAAGCGCAAGCAGCTACCAATTTTGAATTTTTGGCATCTGGCTGCCCGCTTGGCCTGCGGTGACTGACCGCGCGTCGTGCAGCCCACGCGCCGCGTCAACCGCGAGCCTGACGGCAAATAATGGGTGGCTCGCCATTGCATCCCCACAATTTCCCAATCCCCCGCCCGCCCATGCAGACACCCCATTTCTACCCCATAGGCACCCCCGGCCAAGCCTGGGGCGAGGCCGAGCGCGCCCAGTGGCGCGCACGCCAGGTGCGCCAGCGCAGCTATGCGGACGATGTCCTCACAGCCATCGAAGCGCTGCGCAGCCACTTTGATGTGCAGAGCTATGGCGAGCTGCGCTATGGCAACGACCACCACGCCGAAGAGCGCTTCCCCCTCATGGCCCTGCGCAGCCGCGATTGGCAGAGCCGCCTGCCCAGTGTGCTGGTGACAGGCGGTGTGCACGGCTACGAGACCAGTGGCGTGCACGGCGCGCTGCGCTTTCTGCAAGCGCACGCCGCAGGCTACGCCGGCCGGGTGAACCTGTTGGTGGCGCCGTGCGTCAGCCCCTGGGGGTACGAACGCATCCAGCGCTGGAACTTTGACGCCATCGACCCCAACCGCGCGTTTCGCTCCGGCACGCCCCCACAGGAATGTGCCCCACAGGAATGTGCCGCACAGGAATGTGCCGCACAGGAATGTGCCGCGCTGATGCGGCTGGTGGCGCCCTTGCATGGCCAGTGGGCTGCCCACCTTGACCTGCACGAAACCACCGACACCGACAAAACCGAATTTCGCCCGGCGGTGGCCGCACGCGATGGCACGCCGTTTGCGCCTTGCAGCATTCCCGACGGTTTTTACCTGGTGGACGACAGCGCCAACCCCCAGCCCGCATTCCAGCAGGCCATCATCGAAGCGGTGGCCCGCGTCACGCACATTGCGCCGGGCGGTGCCGACAGCGACATCATCGGCTCGCCGCTGGCCGCCCATGGCGTCATTCACTATGCGATGAAGGGCCTGGGCCTGTGCGCCGGCATCAGCGGCGCGCGCTACACCACCACCACCGAGGTCTACCCAGACAGCCCCCGCGCCACGCCCGAGCAATGCATTGCCGCGCAGGTGGCGGCGGTGTGCGCGGCGCTGGATTTTGTCTGCACGCAGGGCAGTTGAGGACGTCCTTCACCCTGTCTCAACCGCTCACTGCGTGGCTATTCCTCATCGTCCGCAGAGCCGTCGTTGCGCAACCGGCGATCAAGTCGCCCGCGCAGTGACCCGGTTTCCTGCAGAAACTGCGAAATGGGTACGGCCGGGGCAAGCCGCAGGCTCGGCGGGAACAGGCTGCTCATGTAGAGCTCGTTCGACAGCCGCATGCGGTCAAGCCACTGTGCCCCGAGCCACGCCGGCACGCCCAACAGCACCACGGCGCCCACGGCCCATGCCAGGCCGGCGCGGCGTCGCGGCAGCACAGCCGCCAGGTGGGCATAGATGCCGGTCGCCAGGACCACGGAGATCAGCAGGTAGGCGAAGCGCGAAAGCGTTTCCCAGGAGAAAGCGAACGCAGCCAGATTTGCAGCCAGCTGCATCCCTTCGGCCGCCAGGTACATGGCGCAGGCGATGCGTACGTGGCGCCAGAACTGCAAGCGGCCGTCGAACACCTTGTTGGCAATCGCCCACAGACCCGACCAGGCGCCCAGCATCACCACCAGGCCCAGCAGCAAGCCGGGCAGCGATTTGACGTACTTCGAAACCTCGTTCGCCTCCAGCCACGATGATCCCAGGACCGCAGCCACCATCAGCACGACCAGGACCAGCGTGGTGGCCAGCGTACGCCACGGAAACTGCGGCAACGCTTGCTCGTCGGCGATGGCCGCATCGGCCAGGCGCAGCGCAATGCGCGTGCGGCCGATTTCCAGCGGCGTGCCGTCCGGCCAGTCAAAGCGCTCGCCGTTCCCATGGCGCTTGCAGTGCAGGGTGGCGCCGTTGCGGGTCTCTCCCACCTCCACGCTGACTCTGCGGGGCGCCTCCACCGGGCGGTCGATGCGCAGGTGCAGGGGCGCAACGAAGGGGTCGTCCAACACCAGGTCGCAGTCCAGCCCCCGGCCCACGGTCACGGGCCAGTGCGTGATGGGCGCGCGCGCCAGCAAGGCGCCGTGGCGGTCGAAGGCCTCCATCAGTCCAAGGGTCGGCATCATGGCGCGGCCTCCCAGCGAAACGCCTGCAGGTAGCGGTCTGCCGGCTTCAGGCCGTTGTCGAACGCGATTCCGCGCACATCCAGGCGGGCCAGCACCCCTTGCGTCGATTGGTTGAGCGTAGCGGCCATCACGGTCATGTCGTACAGGCCCGGCAGTTTGCGGTAGGCCGACATGCAGACGACCGCCCGCAGGGGCAGGCTGCCTTGGTCCACATAGCGCTCGGTGCACTCGACGGCCGTCTGGCGGCCGTTGCCGCGCTTGAGGAAGGGCTCGTTGCCAAAGCTCTGCGAATAGGTCCGGGCGAAACGCGCGGCGCCTAGCGTTGGCGCGTCGGAGGCCTCGTAGCTCAGGCGCACCATGCCCGTGCTGAAGTCGCCGGCCACCACGTCGCTATCGGCCTGGCACTTGGTGCGTTCCAGGTTCAGCGCGTGAAAATCCGGGTCGCGCCCGGACCCCCAGCAGCGCGCAAGCGCGTCGTTCGGCACCGGCACCAGATATCTGCCGTGGCGCTGCTCCTGAAACGGTGTTTCCAGGAAGCGCTCGGTCAGCAGATTCTGGTGCACCAGCAACTGCCGCGTCACTTCGTCGTAAGCCGGCTGGGTGATGGGCTGCGCGCGGGCGGCGCGCTGCACCAGCGCCTGGGCGAACTCGGCCGGAATCAGAAAACTCACCTGTTCGCCGTCGAGCCGCTTGGCCACGTTGACGCCCAGCACCCGCCCTGCATCGTCCACCGCCGGCCCGCCGCTCATGCCGGGGTTGAGCGCGCCGCCAAAGAAAATGCGTGGATAAAAGCTGCGGCGCACCAGGCCGTTGTAGGTGCCCTCGGTGACGGCAAAACCGATGTCCAGGGGGTTGCCGAGCGAGTAGAAGCGCTCACCCTGGGCCATGGCCTCGGCTGCCGGGCGAAACTCCAGCACCGGCGCGGGTGACGTGCGGTTTTTGGCGCGCAGCACGGCCAGGTCGCGCTGAACGTCAAACGCCAGCAGCTCGACCGCGCCTTCCTGGCCATCAATCGTGACATAGGCGCCGCTGTAGCGTTCGGGCTCCAATGCGAGCTGGCTCGCCACATGGAAGTTGGTGACGATCAGCCCGTCAGCCGACACAAAAAAGCCCGAGCCGATGGACGCCTGGGTGTTGGAGTTGCGCAGCAGCGTGCGGATCTGCACCAGCTTGTCGCGCGACAGTTCATAAATGCGCCGGGCGTTGCCCGACAGCGCCGCAG
>JBATPF010000208.1:0-3949 GCA_049291355.1 Giesbergeria sp. | reverse complement strand
TCAGCGTACGGCCCATTTGGAAGCGACCGAAACCACCCGACAGAGCCAGCCATGCATTGCGGTTCCATGCGCCAGCAGCGCCGCCGGTCAGGGCGCCGTCTTCAGCGTTGATACCTTGTTCGAAGTTGAAGGAAGCCTTCAGGCCGCCACCCAGATCTTCCACGCCACGCACGCCCAAACGGCTGTTGCCGTTGTTCATCACGCCATTGCCGCTCATTTGAGCCGAAACGCCGTTGGACTTGGCCAAAGACAGGTCAGCCACGCCGTACATGGTGACGGAAGACTGAGCCATGGCAGCGCCGGAAGCAGCCAGCACGGCCAGGGCAATCAGGGATTTTTTCATTGCGAGTTACTCCAAGGTTAAACATAGGGCGCCGGTACGGGGGGTCTTGGGTGTTGTGGCACCTGCACAGTCCCGCCGGTTCCCCGGGCCAACCTCCTGGTGGGGAAGTTGCTGCTATTGCACCAGAGGCTGGCTGGTTTCGCAAAGGAATTCACGGTCCAAGAGCCGCAAAGCGGCAATTCGTTGTCCTGTTGCAACAGCCTGCGCCATTGCTCCCCCATCGGCACTCCCGGTCTTAAGTTGAGCCTACAAGTTCCAACTAATTTGTATCTATACGCAACAAATGTGGCAAATACCCCGACAACCCCGCCACAAACACCCTTGCGTCAATCGGTTGCCTCTCTTCTGTGCTTCAGCCCTCCAAAACGTCGAAACTGGTCGTGATTTCTGCGGTCTTGGCCAACATGATGCTGGCCGAGCAATATTTCTCGTGACTCAGTGCAATGGCGCGCTCCACAGCAGAAGCTGGCAGATCCTTACCCGACACCGTGAAATGCATGTGAATACGGGTAAACACCTTGGGGTCGGCTGCTGCACGCTCGGTTTGGAGGCGCACGCTGCAGCCGCGCACGTCGTGGCGGCCTCGGCGCAGAATCAACACGACGTCGTAGGCTGTGCAGCCGCCAGTGCCTGCAAGCACCGCTTCCATGGGGCGCGGCGCGAGGTTCTGGCCTCCCATTTCTGGTTTGGCCGTATCCGGTGCGCCATCCATGGCTATCACGTGGCCGCTGCCGGTCTCGGCGACAAACCCCATGCCCGAGCGCGTACCGGCAGCACCGGTCCAACTGACTGTGCATTCCATCTGATCTTCCTTGTGTGCCGCCGGGCGGCTGTGTTTTGGAGGCCACATTCTAAAAAATCCAGCCGTCACTTGCTGCATTGCAACAAACAAAGCGCTACACTGCAGACATGCAAGGCACCACTGGCCGCAACCCAGTCCCGGTGCTTCGCGATGATTGTCTCCTCCATCTCCTCAAAAGGATGGATTCAGCCCCCGGCCTTGCGGCCAGGGGCTTTTTTTTGGCCCCTTCGCAAAGCGCGTCGTGCGCGGCCCCGCCTATGATGGCGGCCCCGTGCCTGCGCCGCCGGCACCGGGCCTTTTGCCGCTGCGCGCCATGACCGAGCCTCTGACCCCCCACGACTACCTCACCCGAATTCTCAACGCGCGCGTCTACGACGTGGCCATCGAGTCTGACCTGGATCTGGCGCGCACGCTCAGTCAGCGCCTGCACAACTAGGTGCTGCTCAAGCGCGAGGACCAGCAACCGGTGTTCAGCTTCAAGCTGCGCGGCGCCTACAACAAGATGGCGCACCTGTCGCCGGCCGACTTGCAGCGAGGCGTGATCTGCGCCTCGGCCGGCAACCACGCCCAGGGCGGGGCCATGAGCGCGCACAAGCTGGGTACGCGCGCCGTGGTGGTCATGCCGACCACCACGCCGGGCGTGAAAATCGACGCCGTGCGCGCCCTGGGTGGCGAGGTGGTGCTGCACGGCGACAGCTATTCCGACGCTTACCAGCATGCGGTGCAGCTGCAAGAGCAGCAAGGTCTGACCTTTGTTCACCCCTTTGACGACCCCGACGTGATTGCCGGCCAGGGCACGGTGGCCATGGAAATCCTGCGCCAGGTACAAAAGCTCGGTACGCAGCGGCTCGATGCGGTGTTTGTCGCCATTGGCGGCGGCGGCTTGATCAGCGGCGTGGCCAACTACATCAAGGCGGTGCGGCCCGACGTGAAAGTCATTGGTGTGCAGATGAACGACTCGGACGCCATGATGCAGTCGGTGGCAGCGGGCAAGCGCGTCACCCTGCCCGAGGTCGGGTTGTTCTCCGACGGCACGGCGGTCAAGCTGGTCGGCGAGGAAACCTTTCGCATCGCACGCGACCTCGTCGACGAGTTCATGACGGTGGACACCGACGCCGTCTGCGCCGCCATCAAGGACGTGTTTGTCGACACCCGCAGCATCGTCGAGCCTGCGGGCGCTTTGGCCGTTGCCGCCATCAAGGAGTACGTGGCACGCAACAAGACGCGCGGCGAAACCTACGCAGCGATTCTGTGCGGCGCCAACATGAACTTCGACCGCTTGCGCTTTGTCGCCGAACGCGCCGAGGTGGGCGAGGAGCGCGAGGCACTGCTGGCCGTCACCATCCCCGAAGCGCGCGGGAGCTTCCGGCGTTTTTGCGAGGTGATTGGCGAGCTGCCCGGCGGCCCGCGCAACGTGACCGAATTCAACTACCGTATCAGCGACGCGGCCCGCGCCCACGTGTTTGTCGGCCTGACGGCGCACGGCAAGGGCGAATCGGAAAAGCTGGTGCGCAACTTCAGCCGCCACGGCTTTGAAGCGCTGGACCTGACGCACGACGAGCTGGCGAAGGAGCACCTGCGCCATCTGGTCGGCGGGCGCTCGGCACTGGCGCGCGACGAGCGGCTGCTGCGCTTCGTCTTCCCCGAGCGGCCGGGCGCGCTGCTCAAGTTTCTGAGCCTGATGCAGCCCAGCTGGAACATCAGCCTGTTTCACTACCGCAACCAGGGCGCAGACTACGGCCGCATTCTGGTGGGCCTGCAGGTGCCGGCTCAAGATGCCGACGACTTTGACGCATTCCTGTCCACGCTGGGCTACCCCTGTGTGGAGGAGACCGACAACCCGGCCTATCGCCTGTTCCTTCAGTTGGGGGCAGACGCGGGCTGAATTTCAAGAACAATTGGCCTCTAGCGCTTACTTGAAAAGCATCTTTAGCTATGAATTTCGAAGCATCGGTGCACCAGGCGCTGCGCCACTACCTGCTGGCGCTGCAGTTTTTCACCCGCATTCCGATCACGGGCCGTCTGGCAGAGTGGGTAGGGTTCAGTCCGTCCATGCTGCGTGCCGCCAGCACGCACTTTCCTGGTGTCGGCTGGGTGGTGGCGGCCTGCGCCTGCAGCGTGTACGCCCTGCTGTACCTGAGCCTCGGCCCGGCACCCGCCACATCCTGGGTGGCGGCAGCATTGAGCACGGCCGCCACCGCGGTGCTCACCGGTGGTTTTCATGAGGACGGCCTGACCGACGTTGCCGACGGCCTGGGGGGCAGCCAGGAGCGCGAGCGCGCACTCGACATCATGAAGGATTCACGCATTGGCGCCTTTGGAGCCATGGCGCTCGCCCTCACGCTGCTCACCAAGCTGGGACTGCTGGCCCTGCTCGGTCAACGCGGCCTCTCGCCGGCGCTGGCGGCCTTGGTGGGTGCGCATGTGTTCTCGCGCTTTCTGCCGCTGCTGCTGGTGCGCGCCATGGTGCATGTAGGTGACACCGCGCGCTCCAAGAGCAAACCACTGGCCGATCAGATCACGCGATCCCAGCTGGCCGGTGCAGCAGCATGGTGTTTTTTCCCGCTGGCGATCATTGCGCTGGGCGAAGGTCTGGGCTTCGTGCTGCTTGGCGTGTTATTCAGCGCAGTGGCCGCAGCCCTCCTGGCGCGCTGGTTCTGGCAGCGTCTGCAGGGCTTTACCGGCGACTGTCTGGGTGCTGTTCAGCAGTTGAGCGAAATCGGGTTCTATCTCGGGGCGGCGCTGGCCCTGGGGCCACTGGTGCGCGGAGCCAGCGTGTGACGGTGCGCCGCCTGTGGCTGGTG
>JBATPF010000207.1:0-3623 GCA_049291355.1 Giesbergeria sp. | reverse complement strand
CCGCACAGGGGCGCCAGGCGCCGCAGGTCGCGCCGGGCGAGCAGGTCGAGCGGCTGCTGGCAGATGCAGAGCGCCGTGGCCACCAGGGCAGCGTCGTGCGCGCCGTCCGCCTGCAGTTCGCGCAGCTGCAAGCTCAGACATTCGGCCAGGTGGCGCGCGCCCACGCCCGTGGGTTCCAGGCTTTGCAACAAACGCAGCGCCACGGTGAAACGGTGCACAAGTTCTTCGGTTTCCTCCGCGTCGCCCTGGGCCAGCCCCGCAGCCAACTCCTCGATGGGGTCTTCAAGGTAGCCGTTGTCGTTCAACGATTCAATCAGGAAGCGCAGCGCTGCACGGTCGATGTCGGAGAGCCGCAGCGCGAGCGCCTGGCGGTGCAGGAAGTCGGTGAGCGAGCCGTGCTCGTGCGCGCGGTCGAGCGCATCGCTCGTGGCCTCGCCTGAATCGCTTGACTGGCGCGCCGGTGCTTCGCCGCCCCACTCGGCGTCGTCCGGCGCCATCTCCTGCGTGCCATCGCCGGACCAATCCAGCAACTCGTCTGCGGAGGAAGATTCCGCATCATTTTGGCTCTCAGCGGTTGTATTGCTTGCGCTATCAGCTCCTGAATATGTAGCAAACTCGAGACTCGCGTCTGTTCCCTCTGCCGGGGTATCGGCCTGCGCCAGGCCAAATTCTTCCCGCGGCGCCTCTTCGTTTTCGCGCTCCAGGAACGGGTTTTCGTCCAGCATCTGCTCGACTTCCTGGGCGATTTCCAGCGTGGAGAGCTGCAGCAAGCGGATGGACTGCTGCAGCTGCGGCGTCAAGGCCAGGTGCTGCGAGACGCGCAGTGAGAGACCGGGCTTCATGCGACCTCCCTCACCAGAGCCGACAATGGTTTCGCCGCCGGGCCGCCCCAAGGCGAAACGCGGCCCCCTTGGGGGCAGGGAGCGACACGCAGTGCGGGACCGTGGGGGCCATATCCCTACATGCGGAAGTGCTCGCCCAGGTACACCCGGCGCACTTCGGCGTTGTCGACGATTTCTGTCGGCGTGCCCTCGGCCAGCACCTCGCCTTCGCTGATGATGAAAGCGTGATCACAGATGCCCAAAGTTTCGCGCACGTTGTGGTCCGTAATCAGCACACCGATGCCGCGCGCCTTCAGAAAACCGATGATGCGCTGGATCTCGATCACGGCAATCGGGTCGATGCCGGCAAAGGGCTCGTCGAGCAGAATGAATCGCGGCTGCGTCGCCAGCGCCCGGGCAATCTCGACGCGGCGGCGCTCGCCGCCCGAGAGCGAAAGCGCCGACGAATCGCGCAGGTGCTCCACACGCAACTCCTGCAGCAGCGAGGTCAGGCGCTCCTCGATCACCGCCTTGGGCAGGGGCTTGCCGTCTTCGCCGTGCTGCAGCTCCAACACGGCGCGGACATTTTCCTGCACCGTAAGTTTGCGGAAGATCGAGGCCTCCTGGGGCAGATAGGACATGCCTAGCCGCGAGCGCCGGTGAATCGGCATGTGGCCCACCGAGCGGCCATCAATGAAAATGTCGCCCGCGTCGCTGCGCACCAGGCCGACGATCATGTAGAACGACGTGGTTTTGCCGGCGCCGTTGGGCCCGAGCAAGCCCACGACTTCGCCCTTGCGCACGTTGAGCGAGACATCCTTGACCACCTTGCGCCCGCCGTAGGCCTTGGCCAGGTGCCGCACCTCCAGCAAGCTCGACTCGCTGGAGGTTTCGCTGGCCACTTCGTGAACCTTTTCGCTGGCCATCGCGGTGACCATTTCCTCCGGCGCACTCACCGGGGCGCACCCTCAAGGCGGTTGCTGGGCTTGAGCTGCGGGCTGGGGCCGGGCGCAGGTGCCACTGGCGTGGCCGGCGCCGCGTCGCGCGGGGCCAAAATGGCGCGCACGCGGCCGCCCGAACTGCCGGCTTCGCCCGCTGGTTTGCCGGCGTTGCGGCTATCCACGGTGAACACATCGGTCAGGTTGTTGTAGACGATGACGTCGCCGGTGATCTCATCGCTCAAGTCACTTGCGCGAAAACGCCGCAATTCGCCGCGCGTGACAAAGCGCACGGTGTCGGTCTTGCCGCTGTACTCAATGGTCTCGCCTTCGCCTTCGATGAACTCCTCGGACGCGCCGGGTACGGTGTCTCGCTTCTGACGGAAAAAGGCGCGTTTGCCACCCCCGCCGCCCGTCACCACGGCCGACTGGTAGCCCTCGGCGTCCTGGCGCACTTCCAGGCGCGCGCCGCGCAGCACGATGCTGCCTTTGGTGACCACGACGCGTCCCGTAAACACGCTGGTCTGCTGCAGCTCATCGTGCTTGAGCTGGTCGGCCTCGATGTTCATGGGTTGGCTGCGATCGGATTTTTCTGCGGCGGCGGGCGGAGCAGCCAGCGCGCAGAGTGCCGCAGCCAGCGCCCAGGGGAGCGCAGCAGCACGGGCACGCCGCACGGGGTTCTTATTCAACAAAAGGAAAATGGGGAGCATGCAATGGTCCGAAGTGGGCGCGCACCGCCGCCCGGCGAGGGCGCGCACAGCGATCTGGTGGCGGCACGAATCTTGCAATCATTGTGCCACGCGCAAGCAAAAAAAAGCCCGCATCAGCGGGCTGTGGCCTGTGCAGGGGTCGGCGCCAGAGGCTATGCGCCCTTAGCGACCAGGGCTTCCACCACCTTCAGCATGGCGTTCAAGCTGCCTGCCATGGTTCCATCGACGTAGTAGCGGCCTGCCACGCCCATGGACGGCACACCTTCGACACCATAGGCGTCTTGCAACTGAGCCGCCTTGCGGACCTGGTTGGAGACGGTGAAAGAGCTGTACATCTTCTTGAACTTGGCCAAATCCATGCCTGGCTGCTTGCCGATCCAGGCAAAAATCTCATCCTCCTTGGACAAATTTTGCTTCTCGACATGGATGGCGCGAAACAGCTTGGCGTGCAATTGATCGACCTTGCCCAGACCTTCCAAAGCGTAGTACAGCTTTTGCTGCGGCGCGAAGCTGGCATTGAACGCGATGGGAACCCGGCGGAACGCCATGTTCTTGGGCGGTGTTTTGAGCCAGGCTTCCAGCGTGGGCTCAAACTCGTTGCAGTGCGGGCAGTTGTACCAAAAGAACTCGATCACCTCGACCTTGCCGGCCGGCGCTTCGGTGGGCACGGGTTTGGAAAGCCGGGTGTACTCCTTGCCTTCCTTGGGCGCAGCGCTCTGGGCGAAGACGGGCAGCGAAAAGCTCGACGCTGCGACTACGGCCGCCGCAGTGGCGGAAAAATCTCGACGATTCATTCAACAGGCTCCTGTGAGGGTTCGGCAGTGGGAGTGGGTCAGGGTGGAAAAGTTCAGCGCTGCACGCGCACCAGAGCAGACTCCACCCCGGCGCCATCGAGCTTTTCCTTGAGCTGCTCGGCATCGATGCGCTTGACGAAGGGGCCGATGCGCACACGAAACACCGTGCGGCCGCTCTGCTCGCGCTCGTTCACGCGCGCTTCCCAGCCCAGCATAGCCAGTTTGGCGCGCTGTGCATCGGCATCCTGCTGGGTGCGGAAGGCCCCCGCCTGCACGAAGTAGTCAAAGGGATCGACAGCGGATGTGGCTGCAGCTGCGGGCGTGTTCGCTGCGGCGGGCGGCGGCGTTGCGCTGCGGGCC
>JBATPF010000206.1:0-17047 GCA_049291355.1 Giesbergeria sp. | reverse complement strand
ACAGCGCCGCCTGAGCGAGCAGGCGCAGCGTGACGCGCTGGTGCAGGAAGTGCACCACCGCATCAAGAACAACTTGCAGGGCATCATGGGCATGCTGCGAACGCTCGATCACGATCAGCCGGAACTGCACGGGCCCATCACCCAGGTCATCGGGCAGATTCACAGCATCTCCGTCATTCACGGCCTTCAAGGCCGTGCCAATCCGGACCGGGTGCGGCTGTGCGAACTGACCTGCGCCGTGGCGGCAGGCATTGAATCGCTCTGGCACACCCCCATCCATGTAGACATTCCCACGCCGTGGCAAGCGTGCCGTATCAGCCCCGCCGAGGCCGTCCCCGTGGCACTGGTACTCAACGAACTGCTGCTCAATGCCGTCAAGCATGGCGGCCAAGAACACCAGGATGTTCAGGTTACGCTGCGCAAAGGCGCGCAGGCCGACCATGTGCACATCACCATCGCCAACCCGGGGCAATGGCCTGAGTCGCGTCTCTCTTCCAAGGGCGGGCAGGGACTGGTATCGGCGCTCATGCCGCGCAGCGGCGCCACGGTGGCGCGCATCCAGGAGGCCGACCGGGCCGTGCTGCGCCTGGAATTTTCCCCGCCGGTCATCCACCTCGAATCCGCGCCAGCACCATGAACTCTCCTGCCTCCGCTCCCACACCCACGCCCGCCCATCTGCTGCTGGTGGACGACGACCGCCTCATCCTGGCCACCCTCTCCAGTGGACTGCGGGACATGGGCTACCAGGTCAGCACCGCTGAATCTGTGGACGATGCCGAAGCACTGCTGACCAGCGGGCTGCGCCCAGATCTGGCCATCGTGGATGTGCGCATGCCCGGACGCGACGGCCTGGAGCTGGTCGAACGCCTGCGCAACCTGGAGCACATTCCGTTTCTCATGCTCAGCGCCTTCAGCGACACCCAGAACGTGGAGCGTGCTTCGGGTTTTGGCGCGCTGGGCTACCTGGTCAAGCCGATGGACGTGGTGCAAATCCGACCCACCATAGAGGCCGCATTGCAGCGGGCCCAGGAAATTGACCAGCTGCGCCAGTCCCGTGCCCAGCTGCAGGAGGCGCTTGATGGTGACCGCAGCATCTACGTGGCCACCGGCATCACCATGATGCAGTACCGGTTGCCGCGCACCGCTGCGTTCGAGCTGCTGCGCTCGGCTGCACGCTCGCAGCGGCGCAAGCTGGCCGAGCTGGCCAAGGAAGTGATCGACACCAGCGACCGCTTGCACACGGTGACAAAACCGTGACACCAATCAAGGGTTTACCCTTATTAATGGTTACAAGCTCATACAACAAAATCCCCAGCTCTGGCTCACGCCTGCCCCGCCCCGCAGCCTGAGCCCTTGAGGCCCCGAACACGCCTCGCACCCTGCCACGGCCTTGCGCCCGTGGGCACAGGCCAATGTTCGGTTCCTCTACAACCCTTCCCGTACCCACCGTGCACCTGCGTGCACGCATGGCCAGGCGATGACCGGCGCTCCGCTTGCGCACGATGCTGCGCCGTGGCCGTCCACGCCCGGCTCGCCGCAGGGCATGGGGTACAGCCTGTTTTCGCATTTCCGCATTGGCACGCGCCTGGCAGTCTTGATGGTGCTGGCGGCAACGATCAGCGCCCTGCTGGCGGCCATGGGCATCCGGGGGCTGGCGGCGGCCAACGAAAGCCTGCGCACGGTGTACGAGGAGCGCATGGCCCCGGTGCGAAGCCTGGGGCAGATTACCCACCTGATGCTCTCCAACCAGCTTCAGCTGCAAAGGGCGCTGGCCCAATCGACACCGGCTGGGTCCACCGCACGCGCCGCCCTGCAACCGGAAGGTGCGCGCAGTGCGGCCCAGGCGATGGAGAACAACATGCACGCCATCGACCAGCTGTGGACCTCCTATGCCGCCGTGTCCAAGGGATCCCGGGAAGCCGCGCTGACGGAACGCTTTACACAGCAGCGCATCGGGTACCGGGAAGAAGCCGTGAAACCCGCCATAGCCGCGCTGCGCGGCCTGGACTACACCGAGACCCTGCGCCTGGTCGACACGGCGCGCAGGGTGTACGAACGCGACAGCCCGGACATCCAGGCCCTGATTGACCTGCAGTTCCAGCAGGCCCATGCCGCCTACGAGGCCGGCGTGCAACGCTACGTGCAAACACGCCAGTGGGCCGTTGGCGCACTGCTGGCATCAATGGCTTTGCTGGGCTTCCTGGGCACCATGTTGATCCGCTCCATTGTTCGCCCCCTGCGGCAAGCCCGCGCGGTGTTCCGCAAGATTGCCGCAGGGCAGCTCAATTCGCCCATCGTCGTGCAGGGAGACGACGAGATCAGCAGCCTGCTGATGGAGTTGCGCACCATGCAGTCACGGCTGCTCGCCAACGAGCAGGCGATTCACCAACTGGCCTACTTCGACCCTTTGACCCGTCTGCCCAATCGCCACCTGCTGCGCGAGCGCATCCAGGCGGCGCTGGACGCCAGCAGTGCAGATGAAGAACACCGGGCTTTGCTGCTGCTGGACCTGGACAATTTCAAGATCGTCAACGACACCCTGGGTCACGAGGTGGGCGACCAATACCTCGTGGAAATCGCGCAGCGTCTGCGCGGGACGGTGTTGGCGCCCCACTCGGTAGCGCGCATTGGCGGCGACGAATTCGTCGTGCTGATGGATCACCTGCCCGCCGACGAGGCCGTGGCCCTGGCGCAGGCCGAGGCGCTCGCACGCCAGCTGCTGGCCGCGACCGCCGGACCCTGCCTTTTGAAGGAGCAGGTGCACCACGGCAGCGCAAGCATCGGCATCTGCCTGTTCCGGCACAAGGACGCGAGCATTCATGAACTGCTCAAACGTGCCGACACGGCCATGTACCAGGCCAAATATGCCGGCCGCAACAGCTACCGCCTGTTCGACCCCGCATTGCAGGCGGATCTGGAAACCCGAGCGGCCCTGGAAACCGCCCTGCGCGATGCCATCGGCGAAGGCCAGCTGTCCCTGCATTTCCAGGCGCAAGTCGACCACGACGGCCACGCGCTGGGGGCCGAAGTGCTGCTGCGCTGGGAGCACCCCGCGTACGGTCATGTGCCACCCGCACAGTTCATTCCTATTGCGGAAGCTTCCGGACTCATCCTGCCGATTGGAGAGTGGGTGCTGCAGCAGGCCTGCGTGCAACTCGGGGCCTGGGCTGGGGAGCCCCAGAACCAGCACCTGGATCTGGCCGTCAATGTGAGCGCGCGACAGTTCCGCCAACCCGATTTTGTGCACCAGGTATGCCAGACCCTGCAGCAGTCGGGCGCGCCCCCCACCCGACTGGTGCTGGAGCTGACCGAGAGCCTGGTGCTCGACGACATTGCCGATACCGTGGCCAAGATGCAGGCCCTGCGCCGCCATGGGGTGCGCTTTGCGCTGGACGACTTTGGCACGGGCTACTCCTCGCTGGCGCACCTCAGGCACCTGCCGCTGCACCAGCTCAAGATCGACCGCAGCTTTGTGCAGGACATCGTCACTGAACCGGGCGATGCGGCCATCGTCCAGACCATCATCGGCATGGCCCGCAATCTTGGCCTGAGCGTGATCGCCGAGGGCGTCGAGACCCCGGCGCAACGCCATGCGCTGCAGCGGCTCGACTGCACGGTCTTCCAGGGCTTCCTGTTCGGTCGACCGCAGCCGCTGAGCGCGTTCGAGGCCTGGCTGGCCCAGCGCCCCACCCCAATTTCCCATTTTGCAACGGCCATTTCAGCGCCCCTCAACCCAAGAGAGTTTTCATGAACCGTTTCAAGATCTCCACCCGTGTCGCAGCCCTTGGCGGCCTGATGTCTCTGCTGCTGCTGGGCATTGGAGGCCTGGGCCTGTGGGGCCTGACCCAAACCAACCATGCGCTGCGCTCCCTGTACCAGGACAACTTGGTGACAACGTCCGAGGTGCACCAGATCGAGGCCCTTTTGCTGCGCAACCGACTGGCATTGGCGGTGGCACAAGTTACACCGGACGCTGCCACAATTGCATCGAGCACCGCCGACGTGGAGCGCAACATCGCGGCCATCACCCGCCTGTGGGATGGCTACCTTGCGCGCACGCACAGCCCGGAAGAAGCAGCACTGGCACAGCGCTTCACCGAAGACCGCAAGCGCTTTGTGCAAGAGGGGCTCCTGGTCACCATGGCGGCGCTCAAAGCCAACGATATACCGGCCGCACAACGTGCCGTGGTCGAAAAGATTCGCCCCCTGTATGCACCGGTGGGCGAAGCGATCAAGGCCCTGATTGCCATCCAGTTTGAGGCCGCCCGCAAGGCCGCCGAAGCCGCTGATGCGCGCTACACCATGATCCGCACGACCGCTATCGCATCGATGGTTGCGGGCCTGCTGTTTGCCGCCCTGTTCGCGGCCGCCCTGGTGCGCGGCATTTCCCGCTCGCTAGGGCAAGCCATCGCGGTGGCCGAGACCATCGCGCAGGGCGACCTGACCCATACGGTCACCGTGCAGGGCAAGGACGAAGCGGCCCAGGTACTGCATGCGCTGGGCGCCATGCAGCAGCAACTGACCGGCATCGTCACCCATATCCGTGTGGGCGGCGAAAGCCTGGCCAGCGCGTCCGAGCAAATATCGTCGGGCAACCACGACCTGGCCAGCCGGACGGAGCAGCAGGCCAGCGCCCTGGAACAGACGGCGGCGGCCATGGAGCAGCTCAATGCCACGGTGCACCAAAACGCCGACAACGCCCGCCAGGCACAGCAGTTGTCTGCCAGCGCCAGCGCGGTGGCCGTCAAGGGCGGCGAGGTGATGGGCCAGGTGGTCAACACGATGCACGAGATCCATACCTCATCGGGCAAGATTGCCGACATCATCGGTGTGATCGACGGCATTGCCTTCCAGACCAACATCCTTGCGCTGAATGCGGCAGTGGAAGCCGCACGGGCCGGTGAACAGGGTCGAGGTTTTGCCGTCGTGGCCACCGAAGTACGGGCCCTCGCCAAGCGTTCGGCCGATGCGGCCAAGGAGATCAAAACCCTCATCATCTCCAGCGTGGAGCGCGTGGGCAAGGGCACCGAACTGGTGAACACGGCGGGCAACACCATACAAGAAGCCGTCACCGCCATCCAGCGCGTGACCACCCTCATGACCGATATCAGCGCTGCCACCGCAGAGCAAAGCAGCGGCATGGGGCAAATCGGCGAGGCGGTGCAGCACCTGGACCAGACCACCCAGCAAAATGCCGCGCTGGTGGAAGAACTGTCGGCCGCCGCGCGCAGCCTTGAAGACCAAGCCCAGGGGCAGGTGCAGACCATCTCTGTCTTCACGCTGCCGCGCGATCAAACTCCCACCGGCGGCTCGACCGCCCCGTCGCTCAGGCGGCCTACGCCTGCCAGGAGTCCAGCCGTGGCGGGCTCGCCGCGCCCCTTGGCAGCGATCTCCTGAGTTTCAGCAAATTTCTTTCAAAAAACATAGCTCCAAACGCTTGCCAATAAAGCGCTAGAGCCTATTTTGCTTAGTATTTTCCATGCGGCACGCGCCCCATGAATCGGTGCGCAGGGGCGCTAGCGCACGCGATCGCAGGCACCGCCTGGAACGCTACAGCCAGCCCACCTTGCGAAACCGCCGGTACAGCAACAGCGCCGCGCAGACGATGGCGCCCAGGGCCGCCGGGTAGCCGTAGCGCCACTTGAGCTCGGGCATGAACTCGAAGTTCATGCCCCAGATACCGGCCATGGCAGTGGAGACGGCAAAGATGGCCGCCCAGGCCGCCAGGCGCTTGGTGGTTTCCGACTCTTCGATCGCGACCATCGACAGGTTCACCTGGATGGCCGTGCCGATGGTGTCGCGGATGGTGTCAATGGAGCCGTTGATGCGCGCCAAGTGGTCGTGCACGTCGCGGAAATACTCCTGCGTACTGATGAACGCTGCCGGTACGCGCCCGCCGTGCAACTTGCCGAGCATTTCCAAGAGCGGCGCCGCCGCGTGGCGCAGCACCGAGGTGCTGTGCTTGAGGTCGTACAGCCGCTCGATGTTGCCGCGCGCCGAGCCGGGCAGGAAGATCTTTTCTTCAATGCCTTCGAGCTCGGCCTCGAACAGCTCAATGACGGGGAAATAGCGGTCCACCACCGCGTCCATCAGCGCGTACAGCACAAAGCCTGCGCCGTTCTGCAGCAGCAGCGGCTCGCGCTCGCAGCGCTCGCGCACACCCAGGAACCCTTGCTGGCTGCGGCTGCGCACCGAGAGCACAAAGTTCCTGCCGACAAATGCCGCCACCTCGCCCACCAGCAGTTCGCCGCCCTTGGGCTCCACCAGATGCATGACGACAAACACCATGTCGCCATACTCTTCGATCTTGGGCCGCTGGTGTCCTTTGAGCGCGTCTTCCACTGCCAGGTCGTGCAGGCCGAATTCGTGCTGCATCTGCGCCAGCTCTTCGGCATCGGGGTCCAGCAGCGCCACCCAGACAAAGGCATCGGGGCGCGCCAGCCAATGGGCAATGTCGCCGGTACCAATGTCGGCCAGCTTGTGGCCGTGTTCGTAGGCAACGCAATTGATCAGCATGCAATCGCCGTCGGCAGGCTCAGGCAGCGGCGAGCGCGGCTTCAATATCGCCGGCCAGGTTGGCCGGCGCTTCCTGCGGTGCATAGCGGCGGATCACCTGGCCGTCGCGCCCCACCAGAAACTTGGTGAAGTTCCATTTGATCGCCTTGCTTCCCAGCAGGCCCGGCGCCTCGGCGGCCAGCCAGCGGTAGAGGGGGCTGGCGTCCTGGCCATTGACATCAATCTTGGCCATGACGGGGAAGCTCACGCCGTAGTTGAGCTGGCAAAAACTGGCGATCTCCTCGTTGCTTCCCGGGTCCTGGCTGCCAAACTGGTTGCAAGGAAACCCCAGAACCACCAGGCCGCGCGCGCCGTACTCCTCGTGCAGCGCCTCCAGCCCAGCGAACTGCGGTGTGAAACCACAGGCGCTCGCCGTATTGACGATCAGCAGCACCTGGCCGCGGTAGTTCGACAGCGGCACGCTGCTGCCGTCCGTCTGCAGGGCTTCGAAGTCGTAGAGGGTTTGGGGCATGGTGTGCTTTTTTAGAAGGGACGGGCCATGGTAGCCGCGTCAGCGCTTACTTGCCGGTGCTGCGCCTGGGCCACAGGGCCAGCAGCGCCGCCAAGACGATCAACGCGCCGCCCACCAGCATGCGCGGCGCCAGGTTCGCAGCGTCTAGCAGAACCGACGACACACTGGCAAACAGCACTTCGCTCAACATGACCAGCGCCGTGGTCCCGGCAGCCAGGCGCGCCGCGCCGTACTGCAAGCCCAGGTTGCCCGCCACAAAGGCCAGCGCCAAGCCGGCTGCTACCAGAAGCCAGCCGGCCGCCGGTGCGGGCGGCGGATTCGCCAGTCCCCAGGCCGTGGCCGTGAGTGCCCCGGCCGTCGCGATCACGAAGCCCCCGCTGAACATGGCCAGCATGCGGTCGCGCTCGGGCGTCTGGTTGAAGCGGCGCAGGAACACGTTGGTCAGCGCAAAGCAAAAACCCCCGGTCACCGCCAGCAGATCGATCCACGATAGGCCACTGGCCAGTCGCGCAAGCGGCGCGCCGGGCGGCAGCACCACGAGCACCACGCCGGCAAAGGCCAGCAGCAGGCGCAGCAGCGCCAGAGGCGTCGGCCGCTCGTCGAGCAGCCACCAAGCCAGCAGCACGGACCACGCAGGCATCAGATAGAAAAGCAGAACCACCCGCACCACGTCGCCCAAGGTTACCGCCCAGTTGAAGCAGATGTTGGTCAGCCCGGCCGCGACCGCCAGCAACCACAGCTTGGGCGTGCGCAAAAAGCTGAGCGCGCTGGCAGGCATCAGCAGGGTAAGGCAGGCCAGCGCCGCCAGATACACCAACGCCGTGGCCCACAGCGGATGCAGGCCCGCCGCCTGCAGCATGCGCAGCGGCCACCAGGAAACGCCCCAGACAAAGGCGTTGAACAGCAGGGCCAGTACGGGCAGGGTGGAAGGCATCAATTGAGTCAAAAATGGGCTCTAACGCTTACTGTATCTATGTTTTCAGCTATGAAAACAATAGTATAACGATACCAATATGGGCCGCATGGGCCACAAGCGTCAACGGTGCGTGTCCTGCCGCGCAATCTGCAGCAGGTGCTCGACCTCTTCGGTATGGTGGCGGCAGTTGTAGCAGTGCCAGCGCCGAATCAGCCACATGGTGCCTGCCACCACCACGCCAAACACGGTGATCGCACCAAACACCGACAGGCCGAGCTTGAGCGAGAGGCTGTAGAACGCCCCCAGCCCCAATATGGCCGCCTGCTCGTTGAAGTTCTGCACGGCAATCGAGCGACCAGACCCCATGAGGTTGTGGCCCCGGTGCTGCAGCAGCGCATTCATCGGCACGACAAGAAAGCCTCCCAGACCACCCAGCACGATGAGGAAGGGGATCGCCACCCAGATATTGCTGATGAACACCATCAAGATCAGCAGCAGCCCCATCGCAATGCCCAGCGGGATCACCTTGGTGGCCACCTCCAGGCGCATGCGCATCGACGCCAGCACCGCACCTGCTGCGGTCCCAATGGCCACGACGCCCGTCAGTGCCGATGCCTGCGTGGTGTCGTACCCCAGCGCCACGGCGGCCCAGGCCAGGACGATGAATTTGAGGTTGCCACCCGCGCCCCAGAACAGCGTGGTGGTGGAGAGCGAGATCTGGCCCAGCCGATCGCGCCAAAGCCGGGCGTTGCAGGCCCAAAAGTCGGGCAGCAACGTGAGCGCGCTGCCCAGCACGCTCGACTGCGGCGTGTGGCGCAGCGGCCGCATCTCGACGCCGGTGTGCGGAATGCGCAGGTTGAACCAGGCAGCAATGGCGTACACCGCAATCAGAGCAGCAATTGCCGCTTCGGCCGCCGTACCCACACCGGTGTCGATGATCGGAAAATCAAAACTCAGCAGCCAGCTCGAGAGTTTGCGACCCACCAATTGCCCGCCCAGCAGCACACCCAGAATGATGGAGCCAATGGTGAGCCCCTCGATCCAGCCATTGGCCTTGACCAACTGCGAGGCCGGCAGCAGCTCGGTGAGGATGCCGTATTTGGCCGGCGAATACGCTGCGGCGCCCAGGCCCACCACCGCATAGGCAATCAGCGGATGGGAGCCGAACAGCATCATGATGCAGCCGACAATCTTGATGGCATTGCTGATGAACATCACCCGCCCCTTGGGCAGGGCGTCGGCAAAGGCGCCCACGAACGGCGCCAACACGACGTAGAACAAAGCGAACATCGGCACCAAGGCCGCACGCTGCCACTCCGGAGAGCCTCCGGTGCGCAGCAGCTCCACCGCGGCGACGAAAAGTGCGTTGTCGGCCAGCGAGCTGAAAAACTGCGCCGACATGATGGTGTAGAAACCGCGCTTCATCGAATGGCTGAAAGGGTCATCGGACAGCAGGATGACCAGGGGTGATCGGGTCGCCAGGCAAAGTAGCGGCGGTTATATCACGCAGCCTTTTGTTACGAACGTCCGGCCCGAAGGAAGAGCAGTGCCAAAATCAGGCCCTCTGCCAGACCGTCCCGCCCGTCCGCCATGCCCCGTCCCATTTGCGCCCACATCCACACCGCTGCCCTCGCCGCCAATTTGGAGCGCGCACGCCGCGCGGCACCCGACGCGCGGGTGTGGGCCGTGGTCAAGGCCAACGCTTACGGCCACGGCATCGAGCGCGTATTTGACGCGCTGCGAGCGGCCGACGGCTTTGCCCTGCTCGATCTTGCCGAGGCCGAACGGGTGCGGCACCTGGGCTGGCGCGGCCCGATCCTGCTGCTCGAAGGCGTGTTCGAGGCCCGCGACCTGGAACTGTGCTCGCGCCTCTCGCTCTGGCACGCGGTGCACTGCGACGAGCAGATCGACATGCTGGCAGCGCACAAGACGCAGCAACCGCAGCGGGTTTTCCTCAAACTCAACTCCGGCATGAACCGGCTGGGGTTCACGCCAGAACGCTACCGCAGCGCCTGGGCACGCCTGAACGCACTGACGCAAGTGGACGAGATTTCGCACATGACGCATTTCTCCGACGCCGACGGCCCACGCGGCATCGCCCACCAGTGGCAGATGTTCTGCACCGCCACACAGGATTTGCCGGGGGAGCGCAGTGTCTGCAACAGCGCCGCCATCCTGCGCCACGCCGCCGATGCCCAGGTGCGCGGCGACTGGGTGCGTGCCGGCATTGCGCTCTACGGCAGCGCGCCCGACTTCCCCAAGCACAGCGCGGCCACCTGGGAACTTGCGCCCACCATGACGCTGTCCACCCGCCTGCTGGCCGTGCAGCAGTTGCACGCAGGCGACAGCGTCGGCTACGGCTCGCGCTTTTGCGCCGAAGCTCCGATGCGCATCGGTATCGCGGCCTGCGGCTATGCCGATGGATACCCGCGCCACGCGGATACCGGCACCCCGGTGCTGGTGGGCGGCGTGCGCACCCGGTTGGTGGGGCGCGTCAGCATGGACATGGTGACCGTCGATCTGGAGCCCGTGTTCGCAGCGGGGGGCGAGCCAGGCTTTGGAACAGAGGTCACGCTCTGGGGCCGTGCGTCCAGCGGTGCCGTGCTCGCCATCGACGAGGTCGCGCAGGCGGCGGGCACCGTGGGCTACGAGCTCATGTGTGCCCTGGCGCCGCGCGTGCCGGTGCTTGTGGACTGAGCCGCCCCCGCCCCAAACCGGTGCAGGCGCTACGCAAGACTGCGTAAGGGAAAATCGTTAAGCAATGTAACGGGGCGCGGGCTTACAGTTGGTCCTCCTTGGGCCTCCTCGCGCAGGAAACGCTCATGCATGCTTCCCCGTCCAACAACCGTTCCGTGGCACGCCGGATCACCGGCCTGGCCATTGCCTTGGTGGCTCTGGTGCTGGTGCTCGTCGGCACCGCCATTTCCCTGCTGACCGAACGCAGCACACGCGCGCAGGTGGTGCAAAGCGTCGGCGACACGACGCAAAGTGTGGCCAACGCCCTGGCCGCAGCCGACGCCACCAACCGCGAATTGGTGCAACGCACCATGAAGGGTTTTCAACGCTACTTCGACACTGCCATGACGCTGGACGACGCCAGCGGCGAGTTGCGCAGCTTCGGCGCTCTGGTCAACGACGACCACGGCTCCGTCGACCGTTTCGCCAACGAAACCGGCGGCGTGGCCCGGGTCTATGTGCGCAAGGGCGAGGGATTTCAAAGCATCACCAGTTCCATCAAGGACGCGCAGGGGGGCGTGAACCGTCCACGACGATCCCTGCCGGTCCCGCCTTGACGGCGGTGTTGGCGGGGCAGCCTTGGATAGGTCGCAGCATGGTGGCCGGCAAACCCTATATGGGCTACTACTTGCCGGTTCTGAACGCCGAAAAGAAAGCCATCGCCCTGCTCTTCATTGGCAATGACATTGGTGTGATGGAACAGATGCAGCAAAAGCAGGTGGCACAAACCCGCTTCTTTGAGCATGGCGCAGCCTATGTGATCGACCCGCGGGGCGGCCTGGACCAGGCAGTGTTTCTGGCCCACCCCAGCGCCGCAGGCAAGAAGGTGCTTGAGGCCTTTCCGCAGGCCCAGCCATTCTTCGAGGCGCTCGCGGCCGCGCCCGACGGTTTTGTGCGCCACGCCAGCAGCGTGCTGGGCAATGGCGAACGCGATCCCTGGGCCCTGCTGCGCAAGACCGAGGGCGCAGGCCTCTGGGTGGTGGCGGAAGTCCCCGATGCCGAGGCCATGGCGGGCCAACGCCCGGTCCTCATCGCGGTGTGGGGCTTGATGGCACTGGCGGTCGTCCTGCTGGCCGCCGGCTTGCTGATCATGCTGCGGCGCGGCGTGGCGCGGCCACTGCGCGAACTGACGGACGCCATTACGCGTGTCTCGCAAGGGGATCTGACCCAAGCGTTCCACACCACGCGGCGCGACGAAATCGGCACGCTGGTGCAGGAGGTCGAGCGCATGCGCCTGCGCTACCAGGCCATGCTGCAAGAGGTGCGCACTGCGGTCGACAGCATCACCAATGCCAGCCTCGAGATTGCCACCGGCAACCAGGACCTGTCCACCCACACCGAACAAGCCG
The DNA here is from genome assembly GCA_049291355.1 of Giesbergeria sp. Taxonomy (GTDB): domain Bacteria; phylum Pseudomonadota; class Gammaproteobacteria; order Burkholderiales; family Burkholderiaceae_C; genus Simplicispira. Next base: position 5,019 of record JBATPF010000206.1, on the reverse strand, counting down.
CCAGCAGCCTGCAGACCACCGCGCAGAGCATGGAACAGCTCACCGCCACCGTGCGCCAGTCGGCCGACGCGGCGCGACAGGCGAACCAGTTGGCCGGCTCGGCGGGCGAAGTGGCGGCGCGGGGCGGGCGTGCAGTGGGCCAGGTGGTCGCCACGATGGGCGAGATCAACCAAAGTTCACGCCGCATTTCAGACATCATTGGCGTGATCGATGGCATTGCCTTCCAGACCAATATCCTGGCACTGAACGCCGCCGTGGAAGCAGCCCGCGCGGGCGAACAGGGACGCGGCTTTGCCGTCGTGGCCACCGAAGTGCGCAGCCTCGCCGGGCGCAGCGCCGACGCCGCCAAGGAAATCAAAGCGCTCATTGGCGCGTCGGTGGAAAAAGCGGAAGCCGGCGCCCGCCAGGTGCAAAACGCGGGCGCCACCATGGAGGAGATCGTCGGCTCGGTGCAACGCGTGGGCGACATCATTGGCGAGATCACAGCGGCGGCCTCCGAACAGTCGGACGGCATTGGCCAGGTCAACATCGCCGTCAGCCAGCTCGACCAGATGACGCAGCAAAACGCAGCGCTGGTCGAACAATCCGCCGCAGCCGCGCAAAGCCTGCGCGACCAGGCCGAGCGCCTGGCGGGCGCGGTGCAGGTCTTCAAGCTGGCCGATACGCAGACGAGCGGATCCGCATTGCACGCACCCACCCAACTCCCTGGCTTGTCGGCGCCAGACCGGCACGAGGACGAGGACTCCCGGGCATGACCGGAATGGCATGCAGGCCCATTTGAAGCCATACTGAAAGCCCGCCCCACGAACTTTTCTCATGCAAGCCGACGTCCCCACCCTGATGGCCACCAACCTGCTGGCCTCATTGTCGATGGCGGGCGTGATGGTGGTGGTGGGCTGGGGTATGCGGCGCGAGGGACTGCAGCTGTGGGCGGGAGCCCTGGCCGTGCATGCAGCCGGTTACCTGCTGCTGGCCCTGCGCGGCCAGATTGACGATCGCCTCTCCATTCTTGCGGGCAATGCGTTGATCTCCCTGGCCCTGTCGCTGCTGCTCGCAGCGGTGCTGCGCTTCTATGAGAAATCTCCGCGCTGGGTCTTGTTGCTGGCACCGCCGGCCTTGCTGTTGGCCGCCCTGGCGACACAACTGGACCACTACGGAGCGCGCGTAGCCATCAGCGGCGCCACGTACGCCTTCCAGGCCGCCGCCCTGGTGATGGCCTTGTTTCGCCGGCGGCGCGAAACCGTGGGCCGCGGAGCGCGCCTGGTGATGGCGGGCATGGGCATCGAAGTCGGCCTCATGGCGCTGCGCGCCGCAGGCGGCGCCATAAATACGGACGCAGCGGAGCGATTGCTGCAGGGCGGAGCCATTCAGACCGCCACCTTTCTGGGCACGTTTGTGATGCTTCTTGTGACCTCGCTCGGGTTCATCTTCATGACCAAAGAGCGTGCGGACGACGCCAACCGCGTGCTCGCAGCGTGCGACGCCCTCACGGGGGTTGCCAACCGGCGTTCCATCATTGCCGCGCTGGACCGCGACGTGGGCCGTGCGATTCGAACCCGCACGCCGCTGGCGCTGATGATGATCGATCTGGACCATTTCAAGCGCGTCAATGACAGCTATGGCCACCTGGCGGGCGACGCGGTGCTGCGCAGCCTGGCAGCCGTGCTGCACCAGCGCATCCGCTCGCAAGACATCGTGGGCCGCTATGGCGGCGAAGAATTCCTTGTGGTTCTACCCGAAACCACGCTGTTCGGCGCGCGCCGCCTTGCCACCGAGCTATGCAAAGCCGTGGCGGCCCACGCATTTGTCTACGAGGGCCAGCAGATTGCGCAGACCGTCAGCATTGGCGTTTTCGGTGGCCTGCTGGAGCCCGGCGACAGCTGGGACGTGCTGATCCACGCCGCCGACAGCGCGCTCTACGACGCCAAGCATGCCGGCCGCAATCGGGTCGAAGAAACCCCCGTGCTGCCGCGTGCGAATCGGGACGGCTCGCACCCAGAGACCTTCCCTGCCTCGCTGTCGTAGACGGCGAGCAGCAAGTGCGCTTGCAGCAACACGGCCAAGCCTGTGGTGCAATGGCCGTCTGCCCATTGCCTTGATCCCTGCCCCAAGGAGTCCAGAATGAACGCGCGCATTGCCCCCACCCAGTTGCAGCCCGATAGGGCGCTCGCACATCTCAGCCAGGTCTGGGACGACGAGATCGTTCCGCAGCTCACCGATTACATTCGCGTGCCGGCCAAGTCGCCCATGTTCGCGCCCGACTGGGAGCAGCAGGGCCTGCTGGACGCGGTGGTGCAGAGTGCGGCCGACTGGGTCCAGACACAGAAGGTGCAAGGCCTGAGCCTGGAAGTGGTGCGCCTGCCGGGCCGCACCCCCGTGCTGTTTTTCGAAATCGCGGCCACGCGGGCGGCTTCCAGCCAGACGGTGCTGATGTACGGCCACCTAGACAAGCAGCCCGAGTTTTCCGGTTGGCGCGCCGACCTCGGCCCCTGGACGCCCAAGTACGAGGACGGCAAGCTCTACGGCCGGGGCGGCGCGGACGACGGCTACGCGGTCTACGCCAGCATCGCTGCGGTGCAAGAACTCAAGCGCCAGGGCGTGGCGCACCCGCGCATCGTCGGCCTGATCGAGACCAGCGAGGAAAGCGGTTCGCGCGATTTGCTGCCTTACATCGACGCGCTGAAAACGCGGCTGGGCGAAGTGTCTCTGGTGGTCTGCCTCGATTCCGGCGCCGGAAACTACGACCAGCTCTGGCTCACCACCAGCCTGCGCGGCATGGTGGCTGGCACGCTCAAGGTCGAAATCCTCACCGAAGGTGTGCACTCGGGCGACGCTTCGGGCCTGGTGCCTTCGTCGTTCCGCGTCATGCGCCAGGTGCTCGACCGGCTCGAAGACAGCGCCACTGGGCGGCTGCTGCCTGCCAGCTTCCACTGCGAAGTTCCGGCAGAGCGGCTGGCGCAGGCGCGCGCCACGGCGGCCATCCTGGGCCAGGAGATCACCCAGCGCTTTCCCTGGGCACACTACGACTGCGGCGGCAGCACCGCTTTTGCCCTGCCAACCACGCAAGACCCGGTACAGGCCCTGCTCAAGCGCACCTGGGCGCCCACACTCAGCGTCACCGGCGCCGAAGGCTTTCCCGCCCTGCAGGACGCCGGCAACGTGCTGCGCCCCTACACCGCCTTCAAGCTCAGCCTGCGCCTGCCCCCGCTGGTGGACGCCGCGCAGTGCGTGCAGGAAATGAAAGCCCTGCTGGAAGACAACGCTCCCTACCAGGCCAAGGTCACCTGGGAGAGCGCCAGTGGCGCCAACGGCTGGAACGCCCCGGCCACCGCACCCTGGTTTGAGGATGCGCTCAACGCCGCCAGCCAGGCGCACTTTGGCGCCTCTTGTGGCCACATCGGCCAGGGCGGCACGATTCCGCTGATGGGCATGCTGAGCAAGGGCTTCCCCAAGGCGCAAATGATGGTTTGCGGCGTGCTTGGCCCCAAGAGCAACGCCCACGGCCCGAACGAGTTTCTGCACGTGCCCTACGCCAAGAAGCTGACGGCGGCAGTTGCGCGGGTGATTGCCAGCATGCCCTGATTATGGGAGTTTTTGGCACCTAGCGCTTATGGGCATTGCGCGCGCAGCTCTTTTTTTGATAGTAAAAATATGCGCATTTTGCTGGCCGAGGACGAACCGCCGCTCGCCAACTGGCTGGTGCAGGCGCTGTCGCAGTCGGGGTTTCACGTCGATTGGGTCAATGACGGGCGCCTGGTGGCCAGCAGCCTCAAGGCCACGCGCTACGACGCCCTGGTGCTGGACCTGGGCCTGCCCGGGCGCGACGGGCACGACGTGCTGGAAGGGCTGCGCGACGGCGGCCACGATTTGCCGGTGCTCATTCTCACGGCGCGCGACTCACTCATCGAACGCGTGCACACGCTGCGCGCCGGGGCCGACGATTTTCTGGCCAAGCCCTTTGAACTGGCGGAACTGGAAGTGCGCCTGCTGGCCCTGATCCGCCGCGCCCGGGGCGCCGGGCACGCGCGTTTTGCCTGCGGGCCACTGGTCTATGAACCGGTCAGCCAGCAACTGCTGCTCAACCACCAGGCGTTGAAACTGCGCCCGCGCGAGCACGCGCTGCTGCGCGCCCTGGTGCAGCACAGTGGCGAACCGATGTCCAAGCGCGACCTGATGGAGCGCATCTTTGCCGACGAGGCGGACGTGCAGCCCGGGGCGGTGGAAGTCATCGTTCACCGGCTGCGCAAACACTTGGAGGGCAGCGGCGTGCAGATCACCACCCTGCGCGGCCTGGGCTATGTGCTGGAGGCCGCAGCGCCGCCCGCCACAGCCAGCCTGCCCGATCCGTCTGGCGCCTGAGCATGCTCCGCTGGTCGCACTGGAGCCTGCGCCGCACTTTGCTGGCCGTGCTGGTCCCAGGACTGCTGGTCGTCACCGGCCTCGACATTGTGGTGAGCTGGCGCAACACCCTGTCCGCAGCCAACGCTGCCTTCGACCGCTCGCTGCTGGGCGCCATCAAAGCCATGGACGCCAACATTTCGACGGCCAGCGGTGGCTTGTCGGTCGAACTCCCCTACCGCATGCTGGAATTTTTTGAGCTGACCGCCAACGGCCAGGTGTTCTACCGCGTCGCCAGCGGCGACAACCTGGTGGAGATCGGCAACGACGGGCTGCCACCACCGCCCCAGCCGCTGGTGAACGGGCAGCCCCAGTTTCACGACGGCAGCTACTTTGGCACCCCGATTCGCGTCGGCTCGTACGCACGCGAATTGGACCGCGCGCTGTCGCAGGGCTCCCAATCCAAGCGCGTGATGATTCAGGTGGCCGAAACCTTGGAGAGCCGACAAGATTTCACCCGCCGCCTGGTGCTCGAAACCGTGGCGCGTGATTTCTTGTTGCTGCTGGCCGCTTTGGGTCTGGTGGTGCTGGTGGTCCAGTTCGCCCTGCGCCCGCTGCAGCGCCTGCAAGCGGAGATCGCCGCGCGCAAGGTAGATGACCTCACTCCGGTCAGCGCCAAGG
>JBATPF010000205.1:0-2748 GCA_049291355.1 Giesbergeria sp. | reverse complement strand
CTGTTCGACCAGATCCCGCTCGACAAGGTCAGCGTCTCCATGACCATGAATGGCGCCGTGTTGCCCGTGCTGGCGGGCTACATCGTGGCGGCAGAAGAGCAGGGCGTGAGCCAGGACAAGCTCTCGGGAACCATTCAGAACGACATTCTGAAAGAGTTCATGGTGCGCAACACCTACATCTACCCGCCCAAGCCCTCGATGCGCATCATTGGCGACATCATTGGCTACACAGCCAGGAACATGCCCAAGTTCAACTCGATCTCGATATCGGGTTACCACATGCAGGAAGCCGGGGCCAACCAGGCGCTGGAACTGGCCTTTACGCTGGCCGACGGCAAGGAGTACGTGAAGACGGCCATTGCCTCGGGCCTGGACGTGGACGAATTCGCCGGGCGCCTGTCGTTCTTCTGGGCCATTGGCATGAACTTCTACCTCGAAGTCGCCAAGATGCGTGCCGCACGTCTGCTGTGGTGCCGCATCATGAAAGAAACCGGCGCCAAAAACCCCAAGAGCCTGATGCTGCGTACGCACTGCCAAACCAGCGGCTGGAGCCTGACCGAGCAGGACCCGTACAACAACATCGTGCGAACCACCATCGAGGCGATGGCGGCGGTGTTTGGCGGCACGCAAAGCCTGCATACCAACGCGCTCGACGAAGCCATTGCGCTGCCCACGGAATTTAGCTCGCGCATTGCGCGCAACACCCAGCTCATCATTCAGGAAGAGACACACATCACCAACGTGGTCGACCCCTGGGCCGGCAGCTACATGATGGAAAAGCTCACGCAGGACATGATGGATGCCGCCTGGACCATCATCGAAGAAGTCGAAGCCATGGGTGGCATGACGCAGGCCGTGGACAGCGGCTGGGCCAAGCTGAAAATCGAAGCCGCGGCGGCACAGAAGCAGGGACGCATCGACTCGGGCAAAGACGTCATCGTCGGCGTCAACAAGTACAAGCTCGCCAAGGAAGACCCGGTCGACATTCTGCAGATCGACAACGTGAAGGTGCGTGACGGCCAGATCGAACGCCTGAAAAATATCAAGGCAAAACGCGATGCAGCGCAGGTGCAGCAGGCGCTGGATGCTCTTACTTCTGCAGCAGAAACGGGCGAAGGCAACCTGCTGGACCTTGCCATCAAGGCCGTGCGCCTGCGGGCCACCGTGGGCGAAGTCAGCGACGCCCTGGAAAAAATTTATGGGCGCCACCGCGCCGATACGCAAAAGGTGACTGGTGTGTACGCTGCTGCTTACGATTCGGCCGAGGGCTGGGACCAACTCAAGGGCGAGATCAACGCCTTCGCCGAAGAACAAGGCCGCCGCCCGCGCGTGATGATTGCCAAACTGGGCCAGGACGGCCACGACCGCGGCGCCAAGGTGGTGGCCACGGCGTTTGCAGACCTGGGTTTTGACGTGGACATCGGCCCGCTCTTTCAGACCCCCGAAGAATGCGCGCGCCAGGCGATTGAGAACGACGTGCACGCCGTGGGCGTCTCGACCCTTGCCGCAGGCCACAAGACCTTGGTGCCCGCCATCATTGCCTCTCTGAAGGAGCAGGGTGCCGACGACATCGTAGTGTTTGTCGGCGGTGTGATTCCGGCGCAGGACTATGACTTCTTGTATGAAGCAGGCGTCAAGGGCATCTACGGCCCCGGCACGCCGATTCCGGCCAGTGCGAAGGACGTGTTGGAGCAGATACGCAAGGCAGTAGCGTGATCTCTGCGGCGATTCTCGACAGCATCCTGCAGGGCAGCGCCGCCCAGCAGCGCCGCGCCATGGCCAAAGCCATCACCTTGCTCGAATCCACGCGCACCGACCACCGCGCCCAGGGTGATGCGCTGCTGACCGCGCTGCTGCCGCACACCGGCAAGGCGTTTCGTCTCGGCATCAGCGGCGTTCCCGGCGTGGGCAAGTCGACCTTTATCGAAGCGCTGGGCCTGTACCTGATCCAACAGGGCCACCGCGTGGCGGTGCTGACCATCGACCCGTCGAGCAGCGTCTCGGGTGGCTCCATCTTGGGCGACAAGACGCGCATGGAACACCTATCGGTGAACGCATCGGCCTACATCCGCCCCAGCCCCAGCAGCGGCACCCTGGGCGGGGTCGCAGAGAAAACGCGCGAATCCATGCTGGTTTGCGAGGCGGCGGGCTACGACGTGGTGATTGTCGAGACCGTGGGCGTGGGCCAAAGTGAAACAGCCGCCGCCAGCATGACGGACATGTTTGTGCTGCTGCAACTGCCCAACGCCGGCGACGACTTGCAGGCCATCAAAAAGGGCGTGATGGAGATCGCTGACCTGGTGGCCATCAACAAAGCCGACCTCGACCCCCATGCCGCCATGCGGGCCGACGCACAGATCACGTCGAGCCTGCGCATCCTCAGCCAGCACGGCAACCCCGACAACGCCTCGCACGACACCACGCGCTGGCATCCCAAGGTGCTGCAGATCAGTGCGCTGCTGGGGCAGGGCGTGGATGGTTTTTGGGACGCCGTCACGCAATACCGCCAATTGCAAACCGCCAACGGCCGCCTGGCTACGCGGCGCGAAAAGCAGGCCCTGGCCTGGATGTGGGAGCGTATTGACGCCGGGCTCAAGCAGGCGTTTCGTGCGCACCCGCAGGTCAAACATCTGCTGCCACGTATGCAGCAAGAGGTGGCGGCGGGGCGCATTGCGGCCTCCACTGCAGCAAGAAATTTGCTCTCAGCGCAATCAGGACAAGCGCTGTCAGCTATTGAATAGATAGCAA
>JBATPF010000204.1:0-3899 GCA_049291355.1 Giesbergeria sp. | reverse complement strand
GGCGCCGCTGATCGCGGCAATCACGGGTTTGGACAGCTGCAGCCGGCTGGGCCCCATGGGGCCTTCGGGCTGTGCCTGGCCGGCGTCGAAATCGAGCGCCTGCGCCAGCGTCTCGGGGTCCGTTCCCTGCGCCGCCAGCGCAGCCCCGGCTTGCAGATCCCAACCCGCGCAGAAGTGTCCGCCAGCGCCGTGAAACACCGCGACGTCGGCCCCATCGTCCTGCTCGAAAGCGACGAACGCGGCATGCAGAGCCTGCGCCGTGGCGCGGTCCACCGCGTTGCGAACTTTGGGTCGGTTCAGTGTCACCAGCGTGACGCGTTGGAATTTTTCGGTATAGACGTTCATGGCTTTGTGCACGACATTTCGGCCCACAGCCTTGGGGTTAGCCCCCGCTTGCCGGGCGGACAGCGTGCAGGCACATTATTTGAGCAGAGCACACGCTTTGCAAAAACCACCGGAGACTTCGTGCAGTTCCTGCAATTGTTGGTCAGCGGCACCTCACAGGGCTGCATCTACGGGTTAATCGCACTCGGTTTCGTTCTTATTTACAAGGCGACCGAAGCGGTGAGCTTTGCGCAAGGCGAGCTGATGATGCTGGGCGCCTTCTGTGGCCTGGCGCTAATGACTGTGCTGGGTTTCCCCTTCTGGCTGGCGGTGCCGGCGACCATTGTTGCCATGGGTTTGTTTGGCGTGGTGCTGGAGCGCATCGTCATCCGCCCCATTCTCGGCCTGCCACTGTTTTCCATCGTCATGCTCACCATCGGCGTGGGCTACGTGCTGCGCGGTCTGGTCACCATGATTCCCGGCATCGGTACCGACACACACAGCTTGCCCGTACCGTACAAGGACATGCCACTGCGCGTAGGCGAGTTGGTGCTGAGCGCCGAGCAGGTGGTGGTGATCGGCGCCACCGCCGTGCTGTGCCTGCTGCTGTATGCCATGTTCCGCTTCAGCAAATTGGGCGTGGCCATGCAAGCGGCGTCGCAAAACCAACTGGCGGCGTACTACATGGGTATTCCGGTGCAGCGCCTCAACGGCCTGGCCTGGGGCCTCGCAGCAGCGGTGGCCGCTGTGGCCGGCTTGCTGCTCGCGCCCATCACCTTTGTGCACGCCAACATGGGGTTCATCGGCCTCAAGGCCTTTCCGGCAGCCGTGGTGGGCGGCTTTGGCAGCCTGCCCGGCGCCATTGTCGGCGGGCTGGTCATCGGCATGGTGGAGTCGCTCTCGGGCTTTTACCTGCCCGAAGGCGTCAAGGATGTGGCGCCTTATATCGTGGTGTTGATCATGCTGATGGTCCGGCCCAACGGTCTGTTTGGCGAACGCCTGAGCAAGAAAGTATAGGAATGTCACTCCCCCGATGCGCCTTCGGCGCCTCCCCCTCAAGGGGGCGATACCAGTGGCCCGGCAAAGCCGGTTCCACGGTATCCCTGGCATTCGGCAGCGCCGCTCGCACGCGCCATGGGCAATGGACCCGCAGGGCGACGCACTGATATGCGCTTTCTCTTCAAGACTTCCTACGCGCAGGACCTGCGGCTGGCCAAGCACGGCGGGCATCTTTTTTGGTACGGACTGCTGGGCGTCGCGCTGCTGGCGGCCCCTTGGTTCACCCCGGAATACTGGCTGGCGCAACTCACCTTTGTACTCATCTATGCCATCGTCGGCCTGGGGCTGATGCTGCTGGCTGGCTACACGGGCTTGTTCTCGCTCGGGCACGCGGCCTTTCTGGGCGTGGGCGCGTACACGCAGGCGGTGCTCACCGGCATGGGCTGGCCGTTTCTGCTCTCGCTGGCCTGTGCGGCAGGCATTTCGGCAGCAGTGGGGGTCGTCGTGGGCCTGCCCGCCATGCGGGTCAAAGGCATTTACCTAGGCATGGCAACGCTGGCTTTCGGCTTCATTGTTGAAGAAGGCTTTGCCCGCTGGGAGAGCGTCACCGGCGGCAATTCCGGCAAGGCGGTGGCGATGCCCGAGGTCTTCGGCGTGTCCCTCGATTCCGCAATGGCTTTCTATTTTGTGTGCCTGGCGATCACCGTGGTCTGCACGCTGGTCATCCTTAACCTGCTGCGCTCACCCACCGGGCGGGCCTTTGTCGCCATTCGCGATTCCGAGATTTCGGCGCAAAGCATGGGCATTCATCTGGCGTATTACAAAACGCTTTCGTTCGCGCTCTCGGCCGCCTTTGCCGGCATTGGCGGTGCGCTGTATGCACACAAGCTGCAGTTCATCTCGCCAGACCAGTTCAGTATTCTTCAGTCCATCGACCTGTTGCTGATGATCGTCATCGGCGGCCTTGGCTCGGTGCATGGCGCTTTTCTGGGGGCGATTTTTCTGATCTCCATGCCGCAGCTCATTGCGCTGGGCAAAGACTGGCTGCCCGATTCCGTCGGCCAGTCGCCCGGTCTGCAGGGCCTGGTGTATGGCGTGGTGCTGATCGGTTTCGTGCTGTTCGAGCCCATGGGGCTGTATGGCCGTTGGCTCAAGGTGCGCACCTGGCTGCAGATGTTCCCGTTCTATCGCCAGGGCATGTTCAAGCGCCAGAAGTCCTTTCAGAAATCGGACCGACTCAGATGAAGCATCCCCCTGTGTCGCTTCGCTCCTTCCCCCTTCTCTCGCTGCGCTGCGCTTCGCGGGAAGGGGGACGACGCCAGCGCGGCGGGGCGGCCCTTGCGCGGCGTCCGCTGGGTGGGGGAGCGCCAGTTTTTGCAGTGGCGCTCGGCTGCGTGCCGCGCAGAGGAACACCCCGATGACCACGGACATCCTGCTCAGTGCTCGCAACCTCAGCGTCCGCTTTGGCGGCGTGCTGGCCGTCAATGACGTGAGCTTTGACGTGCGCCGGGGCGAAGTGTTCACGCTGATCGGCCCCAACGGCGCCGGCAAGACCACGGTGTTCAACCTGATCAGCCGAATCTACACGCCCACCACGGGCCACATCGAATGGGCGGGGTCTGATGGCCCCATCGTGCTGACGCAGCAGGCGCCCCACACCGTCGCCGGGCTGGGCATTGCGCGCACGTTCCAAAACATTGAGTTGTTCGAGCACGCGAGCGTGCTGCACAACCTGCTGATCGGCCGCCACACCCGCCGCGAAACCGGTCTGTGGGCCGACATGCTGTTCACCGGCCGCGTGCGGCGCGCCGAAGTGCGGGCGCGCGAGAAGGCCGAGGAGATCATTGATTTTCTCGACCTGCAGCACTACCGCGACACCTTGGTGGCGGGCCTGCCCTATGGCGTGCGCAAGGTGGTGGAGCTGGGCCGCGCGCTGTGCACCGAGCCGCAGTTGCTGCTGCTCGACGAACCCTCGTCGGGTCTGAACGTCGAGGAAACCGAAGGCATGGCCTTCTGGATCCAGGACATCCAGCAAGAGCTGGGCATCACCGTACTGATGGTGGAGCACGACATGACGCTGGTCTCCAAGGTGTCCGACCGCGTGCTGGCCATGAACCAGGGCGAGTTGGTTGCGCTGGGCACGCCGCGCGAAGTGCAGGCGCATCCGGGCGTCATCGAGGCCTATCTGGGCAGCATCGACGAAGTCACCAGCCTGCGCCGCCCGGCCGGCACCGCCCCACTGCGGAGCGCCGCATGATGATCGCCCCCACTCCCCTGTCGAGCAAGCTGCCCGGCACAGCGCCTGCGCCATTGCTGCGGCTGCAGAACGTCGAGAGCGCCTACGGCCCGATCAAGGCGATTCGTGGTGTCAGCCTCAAGGTCCAGCCCGGAGAAATTGCGGCCGTTTTGGGCAGCAATGGCGCCGGCAAGACGACGATCCTCAAAACCATCTCGGGCATCCTCGACCCACGCCGTGGCATCGTGGAGTTTGATGGGGCAGACATCACCGCCCACGACCCGGCCGCCATCGTGCGCCGCGGCATGGTGCACGTCCCCGAAGGGCGCGAAGTGTTTGC
>JBATPF010000203.1:0-1622 GCA_049291355.1 Giesbergeria sp. | reverse complement strand
GTCAATGGCGCTGCAGGCCGACGACGTTGCGGTGCTGGCGGATGGCTGCCTGCAGCACCACGGCGCTGCCCATGAGGACGCCACCCACCGCGCGCTGGAAGCTGTGTTCGACCAGCGCATCACCATCCACCGCGTGCAGGACCAATGGCTGGCCTTGCCACGGCTGCACGCCCCTGAACCCATACCTGCCTGAGGGAAGCCATGGAAATCGAAACCGCCCCCACCGAGAAACATTACGAAAAGCCCGAAGGCGAACGCCGGGGCCTCGTCATCGTCAATACTGGCGATGGCAAGGGCAAAAGCACCGCCGCCTTTGGCCTGGCGCTGCGTGCGCATGGGCGCGGCAAGGCGGTGCGGATCTTTCAGTTCATGAAGGTGCCCAGTGCGCGCTTTGGCGAGCACCGCATGTTCGAGCAGATCGGCCTGCCCATCGAAGGTTTGGGCGACGGCTTTTCGTGGAAGAGCAAGGACCTGGAGCACTCGGCCCAGCTCGCGCGCGACGGCTGGGAAAAGGCGCGCGCCGCCATCCTCTCGGGCGAGCACTTCCTGGTGGTGCTGGACGAAATCACCTACCCGCTGATCTACGGCTGGCTGCCGCTGGAACCCGTGCTGGAGACGCTGCGCACGCGCCCCAAGGATGTGCATGTGGTGCTCACCGGCCGCCGCTGCCCGCCCGAGATCATCGAGCTGGCCGACACCGTGACCGAGATGGCGCTTATCAAGCATGCCTTCAAGGCCGGCGTTCCGGCGCAGCGCGGCATTGAGGACTGAGGCGACCTGGTCAATGCTTTGGCACTGGCTCCATCCCCTCGCTGCGCATCCTGGTCTCGGTGGCGCCTGCATGGCGCTGGCCGTGCTGGTGGCGCTGGCGGTGGACCGCCTGTGGGGCGAGCCGCCCGCGCGTTGGCACCCGGTGGTCTGGATGGGCAGAGCGCTTGGGGCCTGCGGTGCGCGCATTGCGCCCGCTGCCGAGACAGCCAGAAATTTGAAGCATTTTTGGCTTGCAGCGCTTGCCTGGTGTGTGCTGGCAGCTCTTGTAGTGATAGCAACCGCAATTTTGCAGGGCGTGGTGTTGTGGCTCGGTGTTTCGGCGCCTGCCCATCCCCCGGGGCTGGATATTGAAGGCGTTGGCATGGCGGGCGCGCAAGCGGTGCAAACGGCGCTGGTCACCTTGCTGACGGCGACGGCGCTGGGGTTGCTGCTCAAGCCCATGCTGGCGCTGGCCGCGCTGCAAAACGAAGTGCGCGCCGTGGAAGTGGCGCTGGGCGAATCGCTGCAGGCGGGCCGTGCGCGCCTGGCCTGGCTGGTCAGTCGCGAGGTGGACCACCTCAGCGCCGATGAAGTGCGCCAGAGCGCCATCGAATCGCTGGCCGAGAACCTGAACGACTCGGTGGTGGCGCCCCTGTTCTGGTTCGCGCTGGCGGGCCTGCCCGGCGCCGCGTTGTACCGCTTTGCCAATACCGCCGACGCCATGTGGGGTTACCCCGGCATGCGCGGCGGGCGCTACTGGCAATGGGCTGGCAAATGGGCTGCACGGGCCGACGATGTGCTGTCGTGGTTGCCGGCGCGGCTGACCGCGCTGCTGCTGGCGCTGGTGGCCGGCCGCGTGCCGCTGCGCATGT